>JAJNBK010000283.1 GCA_021155845.1 Nitrososphaeraceae archaeon | reverse complement strand
TAGATAGATAGATAGCAATTAGCGCCTCTACTGTCTTGATGATAAGAATCTGGATGATGGAATAATTTTAGAACAACCGTTTAGAACATCTTTAGAATGAAGAACCAAAAACAATGGTTTGAGGCTATTAACTAGGTTTTTCCTTCATTAACTATATTTTGAACTGTGCTATTTTCTAATATTTTTCTTTCTGTAAGTTCATTTAATAAGGCTTCTAGTATTCTTCTCACGTCATCTCGCTCTTCTATTCTGACCATAATTTATGTTTGCTAATCGAGTATTTAGATTATCTCTTTAAAACGAATGGCCTGCACTGCATAGCTTAATCTTCCTACGTTGGTGGCGGCAATGATATGAGACTATAAGAGTTACCATCTTGATCTTTGAATTTAGACATTATACCTCCCCACTCCTGCTTTTCAGGTGCAGAAATATCAACTCCTTTTTTCTTAAGTTCTCCATAAGTTGACGTTATATCGTCTGAATAAAACCATATGCCAGTTTCTGTTCCAATACCTTTCTTTGCAGCTTCGATCTCTCCTTCATTTGACATCAATTGGGCATTTGCCACCATAAGGCTAATTGTTGACTGTGATGCTTTTGGTGCAACTTCAACCCATCGTATACCGCTACTACTACTACTACTACTACCAAAGAACATGTCTGTTTTAAGTTCAAATCCAAGTTTTTGAGTATAGAATTCTACAGCTTTATGTTGATCTGATACTATGACTACTGTTCCACCTATCGTATCGATCATTTCCTAATCATTCTTTTAATCAAACAATACGTTATAAGGAATGCCATCATCTTCACAAAGAAATAGTCATGGTCTTTGTGATATTATGAGTGACAGTAATTCTAAATTACAAATTAGAGTTATTCTATGTTTCATACTATACGGAATTTGCCACAATATGAGCGTTATTCTAATAATAATATTAAGACCAAAATAAAGAATAGAAGATCTCATAAACATTAGTAAAGCTAACCGTGCTCATGTTTCACCTAGAATATATTCAAAACCTTTGTCCAGGATTCTAACAAACCTTACATAATATAGCCACATGTCTTCTGTTATCCTTAAGTCATGATAGAATACTAAAGTCATCAAACTAATAAATAATTTAATATACAAAATTTTCTAATGAGTTCAGCTGCCGATGATTCATTCATTTTATTTAGAGTATGCCGGGCTATGTTAGATAAGATATGAAGCACAAAGCAGAGAGTGATGGAGAGAGGAAGATGACGATAATAACAATAGACATTTCATAGAGGTTCATGCAGAGAAAGAAACAAGAGTGCTAGAATAAAAAATTATATCTTTTTACTTTGTCAAAACTATCTTATTGTGTTGGCTTTTACTTGTTCTTCTTAATTCTCCTAGGTCTAAATTCTAACTCTATTCCACGTTTATTGTTATAATTAAAGGTAAAAACTTCATTGCGTGCAATAGGAAAAGCTTGACATTTCCATGTTTAAGCATATAAGACATTTCTCAGTAGGTAACCTAGATTTATCAAAATCTGTAGAGCACACCAATAACATGTTTCACAAAGAATGAATGAATATGTGTCTTCCACAGAACCATACTTCTTTTTTCATTAGCAGCCAATTTAGAACGTTATTTGTATTATAGTTTACACAAGCAAATAATTTTTGTTTAGTTGTATTGTTTGTTTATTTGTTTGTTTAGGATGCTATAATTAACATTAATTATTTTCAAGTGAAAATGCATAAAGCTAACTCCACAAAAGATTTAGCATATCACTACAAACAGTGTAGAAGATAAGAAGAAATTTATGACTCAAATAACCTTTTTATTTATTACTACTACTGTAGAAAACTCTGATTGTCGTCAATACTTATTACTTTAATTCAGCCTCTAAGCTATAAACCCTATTGATTATATTTGAATGATCAGCTTCCGGTTCTGTGGTTACATAGAGAAGATGATCGTCGCCTAGTGGCATAGTGATACGTTTAATCTTTTCATATTCCGCCAAGACGTATTTTCCTTTTCCAATCTTTGGTGCAAGTTTGCTGCGTATTTTCCATGAATTAGCAGCAAGTTCAAGTGATTCCGGTGATCAGAGAACATTACTTTGCCATTGATGTCACATATAGTGACTAATCGAATCTTTGGGTCAATATTCATAATATCTACCTGCAGTTTTTGATAATCCATTAATCACTAATGTGATGAGGAATTAATAAAGTTTAAACCCAGAACAGACAGACTCTAACTAACTAACTAATGTTTTTCAATCTTATGGCGGGGATACGAGAAGAAGAAGAAGAAGGAGTAAGGTAATCTTCTTCTGTATATAGTTGTGGTAGTGACAACAGCAAGAACATCCTCAAATTTACAAATGCAACGGATGAAGCATACAGCAAAGCAGCGATCTTATAGCCCCTTTAGATGGTAACTTTCGGACGGTGAAAAAGAATCAAGTTATTGATGTTGTAGAGATTTGCTATTCATAATTTCTGCATGTGGAAAGTCTCTATAAACAGGTAAACGATGAAGTAAATAAACAACAATACAACGATTAGCAAATGACATAAGGGCTTTGGAACTTAAAATATCACTTTTAGATAAAATTGCATTCTCTTCTGAACAAGAGTGCAAGAGAACAGAACAAAGAGTACAAGAACTTACTGCTCAAAGGGATATACTAGAGAAGTTGATCGCGAATATACTAAATGGAGAAGACTATTCTAAGGTAAAGCAAGTCGCCAAAGAAAATGTTAAAGCTGTTTTATCCGACAATAAAATACTAATATCAGTATCATTCGTGGCACTAATTAAGACGTTAAAAGCTGATGCACAAATGATTAAATTAATTTATAATATACCGGCCACGAACGATGGCGAACACACAGATGACAACAGTAACATTAAGCAACATTATCACGTAAATTGAAGCCGATAAGAATGGCATATTACATTTGACCGAAAAGCAGTATGAAAGCCTTGTGGAAGCATTGACAAATAATGCTATAAATACCACGGCCGCTTCTTCTACTCCTACATTATCATCGCCGCAATGTTCATGTACATTTCCAAACCTAGCTAATCAAAATGATACACATTGAAAAGAAGAATCAGAAATTTATGATAATTGTAAAGGCGATATTGCAGATTGATTGATTAATAGTAGTAGCGTTTTGTTCTGCAATATCACTCATTAATGGCTATGTTACATCAATGTGACTTACAACGGTCTGATAGTTATATAATAGATTTTAAACAATGTATTAGAGTTGAAAGACCAGCACACCTCCCTTTTTTTGTATTGAATAGAAAAAACAAGGTTTCATGGCCTTCTAATTGAACATCAATTTAACTGATGCTCTCAAACAAGATTCATTGATTTCTTGCTCCTATATATTATGAAGTTATGACTTTTGGGATTTTTATATCCTTTATCTTAAATCTGCTACTTGGTTGATCAGAGCTTATTCCACCTTGTCTTGTCCTTGTTGCTGCTGCTGCTGCTGCTGCTGCTTCGATGCCCAATTTAACCAAGGCTTCCAAAATATATTATACCAATCTTCAGTCATTTTTGGTGCAGATTTAAGAAATTCTGCATAAGCATTAAACCAATAGGTCATCAAGCTTTGCCAAATTGCTGTGCTTGCAACAAACGGATTGACATTATTGAAATTTTTATTATCTTGTTTAGTTGTCATATAAGGTGGTGCAGAACGTGGCTGTGTATTAACCGTTTCTTCTTCTTTATGTTTATCAACAATAGCCTCTTCTTGATTTCTATTACTTGTAGGTCTAGATGCTGTTGTTGTTGTAGCAGCAGCTTCTTCTTCTTTTTCTTTTGTACCTGCTGTTTTTGCTAATACTTTCGCATTCCTACAATCGGTATGAACTTTTTCTTCGGTAATATACTCACATGAGGTACATGCAAAAGTTAAAGGCTCCTGGCAAAGCTGACAAGAGGAAGATACTTTGAGCTCTGAACCACATTTGACACAAAGCGTTTGAGCCATGTCTATATGTTATTACTGTGCAATATATCTATTCTTGAAGAAGAAGAAAGCATATCAAAGCCAGTTTTTTGGCGAAATAATAACCTATAATGAGATGGTAGTGAGCTCAAAATAATTATTTATAGTTCTCTATTTATGGCTTAATTTGGTAATCCTAATATAGAAATCATCGTTACTTTCAGCTTGGCAATTATATTGTGTTCATTGAATTGATAATAAAGAATTATTATTATTATTGAAATCATTGTCTTTGTTAGCAGTAGTAGCTGTATCAGCGATGATAACATCTCTTATCTTTTTGGCCTCTTCGAAAATAATTTGGGCTACATAAAGATCTATTCCAAGTTTTTTTGAAAGTAGCTAATTCTAATAGTTGAATATCTGGCTCCATACCTTTTTTACTAATCATACTAATATATAACTTGTATAGTACACTGTTTCGCATAGACAACTATAGTATATAACACTGCGAATCAAAATTCAAAGACGGACTATATCTTGGGTTAAAAACAAGTTAGAATAACCTCTTAGACTATATCATTTCACATTACGCAAGTGGATTACATGCACTAGTGTATTGCATCCCACCGAATTTGACCAATGGTCATCTAATACTATATTCATTACTAACTAGGAGGAGACCAACAATCATATCAATTTCAAAACAGCTACGGAAATGAAACATTTGAGCTCAGCCATTGAACATCAATAACAGCTACAGGTATAATGGAGAAGTTTTATAGTTTTAGGATAGTAGCAGTAAATATGACTGATATCAAAAAACAAAAGATTCAGTCAGAATGTATATTCCAAGTCCAATGAGGACAAAAGGTAAAATGATATGTCCAATACGACGTATCTTCGAAGCAACTAGAGGATGATTCACAAGATAATATGCTGTTATGCACCATACAGCAGTCATTACCATAAAAATCGTTGCAAGCGCAGTAATTTGGCTTACAGAATTATATTTTGCAAACAGCGGAGTATAAACACCAATATTGTCACCGCCATTTGAAAAAGTCACAGCAGCGACAGCTGCAAAAACTAGATTATACTTCTTATCCTGTACTGCCTGCTTTGAATTAGATTCGTTTTTCTTTCTGAACACGACAAGCTTCTTGACGCCTATTACTATCGGCACTATCCCCAATAGCGCTATAATGTACGTCGGAACAGCCAGTGAGATAAAAGAACCTAGTGCACTAATAGCAACAAGCAAACCTATTCCTATATACTGACCTAATACTACCTGCTTAACTGGAAAAGTCATGGAAGAAAAAGAAAAGAACATCATGAGCACAAAAATGTCATCAATATTAGTAGCGGCAAAGGCCGCGACGCCTATTGCTATCAGACCGGGAATATCTGTCATCGCTTACAAATGCAAGAGCATAATGATCTTATAATATGTTAAATAATCTTAGTTATCGTCTATTCATACTGTTATTATGATTTTATCACTTTTTAAAAGATCGCATCCAATAACAGTCAAAATAGCCACATGTTATAACTAAATTTCACTGTTTTTGCAGCTCTTTCATCACGATATATCTATACTAATCAAAACGGATCTGGTGACCATCGGATCACTACCCTGCGTGGCAAAATAGAGTCAAATCTGTTCCAGATCCCACCGAACCCGTAAAGGAAGGACTACAATATTTTCGAGATGATTATTTTAAATGGTTGTTTTGATTAGGAATACCAGAAGATCTTAAGGAAGGGGCGAATAGGTGGTATTTAGATTACATAAAGTTAATGGAATATAGAAAGAATCCACGTTATGGAAGAACAAAATTAACAAAGTAATAGCAAGGACTATAGAACAAGAAAATAATAATATTTCTTCAACAACAATTTATCCATTTCCTATATTAAATCGATATGAATGTCCATTGGACAAGAAAGTAATAACAACAACAATAAGATATATGAAGGAGAAGATTCCAACCTTCTCGACGTTGTCGATCTATTCAATTTATCGGGAATTGCATTTCAAGTAGAATTAGCTTTTGGTCACGCGTATTCTATGTCCAAAAGCAATGAGACAATATATGAAGCAGACTTTGAAGCTGGTAAAGTTAAAGAAATTTATGCAAATTATCGCGGTGAGGGCTCAGGGTCTTGCTTCAAAGACCAAGTTGAATGGTGTTTGGGTAGCCCGACGGAACTTTGAAAAACCTGCCGATTTTACTGTTTCTGCTATTCTTTCTTCACCTGCTTGCGCTCCCAGTGCAGGTCCATTTTCGTTTAAAGACGCAGGAACGCATACGATGGAAGATACGGAGTAGAATAGCCTTCCAAGAGGATTTAAATTGTCCTCTACTTTATCATTGGCAAAAGGTTCTACTAACAGCCATGTGCCATCTTTTTTCTTCAACGTTTGCAGTACGTGCCTGGCTGCCCCAGCTGGATTGCCCATGTCATGGAAGCAATCAAAGAACGCAACCAAGTCATAATCGTCGCCCGAGTAATCTGTCGACTTTGCAACTTCAAATGTTATGTTTCGCAAGCCTTCTTTTTCTGCCTGCTTCCTAGCCCATTCAACTGAGGGTTTATGAGAATCAAACCCTATGATTTTTGAATTGGGGTATGCCTTTGCCATCAGAATTGTTGATACACCATGACCACATCCAACGTCTGCTACTTTAGCTCCTTCATTCTTGAGCCTGTATTCAACGTCTTCTAGCGCTGGAATCCAGCTGGTTGTTAGGTTAGCAACATAGTTCGGTTTGAAGAATCTCTCTGTGCCTTCAAATAAGTAATGATGATGGTCTCCCCATCCAAGACCTTTTCCAGTCCTAAATGCCTCAATAATTTTTTCCTCGTCTTTGAAAAGACTTACTAGGGATTGGTAGAAACCTGCTATGTATGCTGGGCTATTCTCATCAGTGAGTGCAAAAGCCTGCTCTTCTGGAAGCGTGTATGTGCCATTAACACGGTCATATGTAATAAAACCTCCAGCAGCTTGACCAGCAAGCCATTCTTTTATTATTCGTGGATGTGTCCCTGTCTTTTTTGCTAGTTCTTCTGGTGTCAACTGACCTGCTCCTGCCATCGCTTTGAACAATCCAAGCCTGTCGCCAACAAAAGTGATTAATGCACCTTCTGCTGCTCCCCATTCATTCACAACTTTTCCAATAAATTCCTGTAACTTTGTCTCATCTACTACTACCATTGGTATCCGAACCTCCTTTAGAATTCATAGCAAGCTGTTGTTGTATTTCTTGTATCTCTTCTTGTTCTTGTCTTTCCATCTCAATTACTTCTGATGATATTTTTTCTTGTATCATGATACACGATATATGTTGCATGGATGATAAATTAAGGACGGGAAGGCGATACCCGCATTCTACACAAATTAGCTAGCAGATGTAGCATCCAAACTTTAGCATGGTTGGATCATTCGTAGCTAACCTTATTTGAGGCTCCCCAGCTAGGGAAGATTGAGTAGAGTAATTACTTGGATGCCAAAGATGTAAGGATCTTCTGTGAAATAGCATTCAAGGGTCTGGATTATGATTCGTTCACAGATAGGCGAGTTAGCCCATTAGCTATCGGAAGGAAGCTTAGATTAGATGAGAAGACAGTTCGAGTTAGAGTAAAGAAGATGGAGGATGACGGATTTATCAAGTACTATCAGGCGATGCCCAGTCTGGCACTTTTTCAGC
>JAJNBK010000282.1 GCA_021155845.1 Nitrososphaeraceae archaeon | reverse complement strand
TGATATTATGGTTCCTCACAATATTCCACTAGCCGTTATTGGTGCTACGTTGCTATGGATTGGCTGGTTTGGATTTAATGCAGGAAGCGCCTTGGCATCGGGATCATTAGCTGCCAATACGCTCCTTGTGACACATATAGCTTCTGCAACATCTGCATTGATGTGGATACTTCTATCGTGGAAAAGAGCAGGCAAGCCATCTACAACTGCAGCCATCAATGGCGCGATATCTGGCTTAGCAGGTGTAACTCCTGCGGCAGGTTTTATAAGTGCACAGAACTCTTTCTTTTTGGGCATCATATTGGGTTTTGCATCGTACTATGCAATCATATTATTAAAGGAGCGTTTGAAAATTGATGATGCATTAGATGTCAGTTCTGTACATGGTGTTACAGGTATAGTTGGATCCTTAGCGATTGGTATTATCGCGAGTACTGTGATAAATCCTGCAGGTCCAGAGGGTTTACTATATGGAAATCCTATGCAACTAGCAATTCAGGCTATGGGTGTTGCAGTAGCAGCAGTATTAGGATTTGTTGGAACGTTGGTAATTATGAAGATCATCAATGCAACCATAGGATTGAAGGTAGAAGATGAAGAAGAAGATATTGGTTTAGACATTACACAACATGCAGAAAGAGCATATGTAGACTGAGTTTTTTATCTTTTATTTAGACTTGGTAAACTTTTTTATTACTTTAATAATAATGGTTTTTATTGAGACTAATAATTTATACGGGTAAGGGCGGCACAGGAAAAACCGTTACTTCCTGTTCTACTGCGATCAAACTTTCTGAACGTAATTACAAGACCCTGCTGATTTCTTCTGATCCTGCTCATACTTTAAGCGATGCTTTTATGATGCCTGATATTGGATATGAATCAAAAGAGGTGATTCCAAATATGTATGCATTGCAGATCGATCCTGTAACTGAGATGAATAAGCAATACGATACAATTCTTTCTTATTTGGCATCAATATTTTCTGCAAAGGGTATTGATGAAACACTTGCATATGAAATTGCAATGTTACCTGGAATGACTCAGCTATTTTCTTTGTTGAAAATAGAAGAAGTTGTACGAGAAAAAACATTTGATGCCGTAGTTCTCGATATGCCCGCCTCAGGAGAAGCACTGCGATACCTTTACTTTCCAAAGTTAATTGGAAGTATTGGAAAAAAATTTACTGGATTAATGGGAATGTTTAGTGGAGTTACTAGGATGTTTCAGCCTCTATCAAAGACTACCTCGCTGCCTTCAAAGAATGTTTTGCAAAGTGAAATAGATCTATTGGATAGACTTGAGATACTATCAGAATTTATTCGGAATCCGAATATAACAAGTATAAGATTGGTCGCAAATCCTGATACATTTAGTATAGAGAATGCTAAAAGAGCATTTATGTCCGCCAGTCTTTACGGAATAAACGTTGACCTTGCTATAATTAATAAAATCATACCACCAGGCAGTCCTGATGAGAATTATGCAAATTGGGCAGCTGTTCAACGGACAAAGATTGAAGAAGCAAAGGCAAATTTCTATCCACTTCCGGTAAAGGAAATTAAACTTCATGCCAATGAATTACGTGGAGCCGAAATGTTAAGAGAGAACGGAGAATTGATATTTGAAAATCAAGATCCCGCAACGGTCTTCTATCGCGGAAAGGCATTTGCATTTATAACAGAGGATTCTAAATTACGAATGACAGTTAAGGTTCCATTTACTGAAAAAGATGATTTTGATGTAGAACGTCATGGAGATCAACTTACTATAAAAGTCAAAAATCCTGTAGGTTATGTTGTTAATATTGTCCCATTACCTACTGCTACTATAGGTATGAAGCTTGCGAAAGCAAAATTACAAGGCGATGAATTAAATGTGCTATTCGAAAAGTATCTTTGATAAATGAATTTTAGATATCATACTGTATAGGTTAAGATAAGATGATGATCGTTCAATTTTTCTTTATATTTAACAAATTGTCAATAGAGTCAATATTAAAGAAATCCTAAATTTAGGCATAATTTCCTTTAATTGAAGATCTGGCACCACAAGCCTCACATAGAAGAAATCCAAGTTTTTTGTTCTTTTCAGTTCTAGTATCTGGGCTTCCGCAAACAGGGCAAATTACATAGTCCTTGATATATCTATCGATTAATGCTCCAAAAGATGATGGCTCTTTGCGTCCCAGGAATATTACTCGCTCACCAGCAATATAACCAGCAGAGGCAAGTTCCTTATTGAGATAAAGTAGTAATTTTTCCGGATCTCTTCTCAATGCTTTAGGAAATTCCATGAAATTCCTAAAAAATGTACGTTGACCAACCCTTGATGCTTCTTTTCTATAAGTATTGCCTATTTTATCTTCTAAACGCTTTAGTAAACCTTCGTAATCTGATTTTGTTTGAAATCCCACATTCTTTGTATTGATATTCGGTTTAATGTGCGTTATGTATGAGGGAAGGAGGAGGAGGAAAAGTAAGTGAGCAACTTTAATTAAGTTTATTGGATTAAGACCATCACATCCTATCCATTTTCTTGCCAATTTTTGTGCTACTAATAAGGTGGTACCCGAGCCACAGAAGAAATCTGCAACCAGATCTCCGACTTTAGAAAATTGTCCAATTATTCTTTCTAATAATTCTGTGTGTTTTTCCGTGCCGTAGCCTGTTGAATAATTATATGTCTCTATGTCCATCCAAACATTATCAAGAATTCTGTGAGTTTTTGGTGGGATCCAGTATTCTGCATATTTTATACCTTCACGCTTACGAATAAATTCTAGTTTCTTATTAGTCTGTACCCAATATTCTTCCAAAGGAATAGAAGAAAATCTCTCTTTATAATATTTGTAGTTTTCTATTGCTTTTACAGCTCTGACTTTACACCACTTCCACTGGCCTCTTTCTGGAACAATGCCAAATATTTCATAGCGCATAGTAGGTCTATCTATATTGCTCCAGAACCCCATCCATTTTGAATTTGAAGTATGCTTAGCTAGCGGATGCGGAAATTTTGTATTCGCAGATTTTGAATACCATAGTATAGTATCATTTGCACTATGCATTCTATCAATAGACTGGAATTGATAAAGTAGGTTTTTCCGTCTACCTCTTTTAACTAAGATCTCATTACGAAAATTTTCGTGTCCAAAGATTTCATCCATGATTACTTTTACATAATGAACAATATGCCAGTCAAGATGAACAAATATGGAACCAGATTGTGA
>JAJNBK010000281.1 GCA_021155845.1 Nitrososphaeraceae archaeon | reverse complement strand
AGACCTTGGTATAGCACCATATTTACTAAATATCTCTGCAACTGCTTGCTCATCTGAGAAATACCCTGTTACTATTATCTCCCATACAAACACTATGACGTTAATTGTGATCAGACTATAATTTACGTATGGCCTTCCATGAATTCTTTCAGTGTCATCGTGGATGGGAAACATGTTATTTTATTTCTAAGTTGTTAGACACATCTATAAGGAAATAAGTTTTTGCGTTTATCTTCTTTAAAATCCACCGAATGGATTTGAAGATGGCATATCTCCACCTTTTTCACTATGTGCTTTTCTTACGTGTCTTTTCATTCTATCTTTGTCATCAAATTTCAAATTACAATATTCACACTTGAAGCCTTTTTGATCTTCCTTATTTTTTCTTCTAAACAAGTCCATACTAAAGCATAATGCATAAAGGAATTAATATCTATTATATATTGTCAAATATATATATAAAGAAACTTTTCGCTTATGGTATTATAAAGTCCTGAAGAATTTATTTTATTAAAAGTTTAATGATTCATTGTTTATATTTGATGACACACATAGCTATGGAAGGGGAGAGAGAGCAAGAGACTTTCATCGACACTTATTACTCCATAACTATCATTGTGAGAGTTGACTTGACACCATTGAGCTTTCTTAGCTTCCACGTAATCGTCTCCTTGACCTTTTCCATAACATCTGCTTCAACTTGAGCTACTATATCATATACTCCATAGACCTGATAGACCTCTTTTACACCTTCAATTTTTTTTAGTTCATTAACAATAGAATCTTCACTCCCGAGCTCAGCATTCATCAATACAAAGGCTTTTGGCATGATAGCATATTCCAAATTGAATATAAAAACATAATGAAAAATTATGAAATTTTTATTTTCCAGTATATACTAGAGGAAAATATAGTAAGCTTATCCTCATATCTTATTATCAATATCAAAAGCTATTCTGTGTTAAGACGCTTTCAAATGCAAAATATTAGTAAATAAAAGTGACTCCAAATAGTAGATCCTATTGCAATTTTGTATGCTATAACTGAATATCTAATAAAAACTGCATATTGGTCATATAATAAGATTGAAATGTTAAATGAGAGAACTTTAGGATCATGATGATTATCGCCTGACTAGACATAGATAAATGAACCCTAAAGAAATAAAGATTGTAAGTATGACTTTGAATACATAAATGAAAGGTTGGGATTATAACGAGTCACACGATTATTGCATAAATATTAAAAATTTTCTAGATCCATGACTTTAAGAAATTCTTGAGATTTGTAAAAGAGGTAGGTCCGTTGACAGTTATGATTATTGGAAGCGTAGATGAGAGAAGAGGAGGACATTCTATTTGAGTTATGACAATTATCAGATGGATAAAGATATTTTATAATATAGATTAGATTAACATTGTTGAGTGAGTTCATGTTTTATTCTTTAGAGCCACTCAGCATATTGGTTTAGCGTATTGGTTATTGAACGTGATATTAGAAAATTTTTAACTTCGCTCTATTGTCGTTCCTATTTGGGAATATTAGCAATTATATAATTTATAGCTATTCAGATATCTTGCCACTATTTTGGAAATATAACAATTGGCTTTCTTACTCCTAGTCGGATAGATCATAGCAGAAATCACCTTATACTTAAAATTGAATATATAGTCAGGCTTTTTCTATTTTTCTTATATCTCTTAGAGTTTTCACAGTTTTCTTGATTGTCGCAATGTTCATAGAAACTAACTAAAAACTAAATTAGTATTGAAATTTAGCAGAAGCCTAGACTTCTGGGCTTAATTTGCCTTCGTCAAATGTGCTCGCTTTTTCCCACTGATAGAAAAAAAAATCTTCGCACCAATCATGGAATTCATTATCTTCACTGTAAAACATTATATTTAGATCCGGCTCTCCTTTAAGATTAGGAAATAGAACGCATGATTGCTTTTCGTTGAATATTGTCATTATCTTAACTTCGTCAAGCATCCGCCTCTCCACCAAACCTTTAGCTATTAGATTGCGCCACCCAATTTTTTGCAATATTTGACTTCTTCCCTTCGGTATTACCACATTGCTGGCAAATATATATGAAAATTTAACCCCCATCTGTACTCTGTCGCTTACTGTTTCTATCAAATCAAGAGGCACCTGAGCCATAATTTCCTTGATATATTCATCGGACTTTGCATAAAGTGTTTTCCAACGTTGTAGAATTGCCATGACTCCATGAACAATTTCACAATTATGAAGTGAACCTAATCTTTGTATGAACTTTTGAGGGAGTTCTCCCAAGCTATGTTCAAGAATATGGCGTCAAGATTAAATCTCCTTCACTATCTTTCATTACTAGACCTGAGTCTATTAAGCGTGTCATATTTCTGTGTGCCTCCTGCATTGTAGCATCAAGTTCCGTCGCAAGTTGAGACAGTCGGTACTGTTTCTGGGTCAATTTCATTAACATAGATAGCCTTAGGTCACCTGCGAGTTCAAAGAAAAGAGAGCCAGCTCCTTCTTCCGGCTGTTCGGACATTTAACTGACATTCCACATATCTTAAATTTAAACTTGTTAAAGGAATTGTTGAGCGTAATCCATAACTTCTGGAAATTGCAATTCGAAGTATATCATATTATATATATATATCCTGCTGCATTAGTTATATAATCATAGCAGAGATTAGTATTCCAAACTTTTATTAGACTCTCTTCATTTTCGTTCGTAACGACATAACTTCTTACATATAATAATTCTAATAAAACAGGTTTGAAATATCTGCATGATGAGTGTATGAATGCAATATTTGTTAGTAAAGGTTTACTAATTATTATTATTATATCGTCAAGGCTCACGGCGTAGCCCTTGACATTGTCCTTGGAAAAAGAGCTGTATCCTTAATGTCTTCTGTATTTATAATCCATCTCATCAAGCGTTCAATACCCAGTCCAAATCCTCCATGTGGAACGGATCCATACTTTCTCAGCTCTAGATACCATCTATAGGCATGTGGATTCAACCCTTCTTTTTCTATTCTTTTTGTA
>JAJNBK010000280.1 GCA_021155845.1 Nitrososphaeraceae archaeon | reverse complement strand
AGAAGAAATAATAAAGCAAAAAGTAGACCAAGGATTAGAAACAGATTAACCTTCATAAATCATTAAATTCTTCTCTTCTAATAATGTATGGAGATTATGAACGGCTCTATAGACTTCGCTTTCTTTCTTGGCACCTGTGCAAACCAACTTACCACTAGCGAATAACAAAATTACTGTCTTCGGATCTAGCATTCTATGGATTAATCCTGGGAACTGTTCAGGCTCATACATACTCCGAGGAAGAACCCTGGCTGCAAGCTCAAGGTGGATTTTTCCACCGAGGCTTGCTGATGCCACAATATTTTGTATTTCTATTTGAGGTTCGTGCAAGCTCAAGGTGGATTTTTCCACCGAGGCTTGCTGATGCCACAATATTTTGTATTTCTATTTGAGGTTCGTGTTCTATCGGGATTCCTCCTTTTTTTAATTTTTGAACAACATTTTTTACTGCTTTGATCGCTTGCTCTTCAGACTTTGCTCCAGTACATACCATCTTACCGGAACTAAAAATTAAAGTAGCCGTTTTAGGTGCTTTCAATCTGAAAACGAGCCCTGGAAATTGATCTGGATAAGTTGACAGTTTGATTTATAGTCGCAGAAGCAACGACGTTCTCTATGCTTACTATAGGTTTGGTTTGCGGCATATTGAAATGCCTTTATAAAGGCCATATATATATATCTGTAGAGCTATCGTTTATAGTAGATTTAACTAGAGGTTTAAAAATGCTTTATAATTTTTAGATCAAAAATTTCAATTAATACATATAAATTTGAACCTCGAAAGAGGTTATAATTTAATATAATTTATGATATTATTGAAAGACAATCTGAATGCATATTATCATAAGAGACATACCCTTTATTTATTAAAATTAAATACACTATAGTTTTTTTACCATGATGTTTATTATTTTATTCATGCTCTCAAGATACTTTACTAGTACGCAGTCTTAACAGAGATATAATAAAATGAACGATAACGCTCTCCTTGCGAATTCTTATAGAGACAGAGTATTAGAGCAATGCTATACTTTAGCCTATTTTGAAACATATCGATTAAGTCTTGAAAGTAAGAGGTTCACTCAGAAGAATATCAAAAGAAAATTATAGCCACTTTCATAGTTTCATTAATATCATTCATATATCAAAAAAGATCAGCTCAACTCGCAGTAAAATTTTTTTATTAAAAATAATGCTTGAATAAAGCTGTATTTGTTATGACATAACTTCCTGTAAATAGATGATGAAAACTTAATAAGGGTAGTTTTATGGTTCTAAGGGAGAACATAAAGAAAACGTGGAAAATAATGATGCAGAAATTACCATATCCTCCTTACTTTTTTATTACAACTACCATATTTTAATCGTAGATTAGGTAAAATGAAGCATCAAAATAATGTAAATGATTAATCAGTTAATCAGTTAGTCATTCATCTATATCTAATCATCAATAATCCATTGCTTTACAATGATTTCACTATTATACTCATTTTGGATTTTCTTCTCTATCCTAGTGATTACTTCCTTCTCATTCCTGTCATCAAAGATAATTATCTCGCGTATTCCTTTTTTGTCGGATAGTATAACCTTACTCACTTCCCTTCTTCAGTTACAATTCTCTCCTATGGAGATCTAGTTAAAGCATTTGTCTGACCATTGCTTCTATTCCATGTGGCAGATAGTGAAAATGATGCTAGAAAATGATTAAGAAGATACCAATAAAAATTCAATCTTAACAATGGAGTAGAGGAGAAGCCTTCTCCCTTGCAGGATCATGTGAGAATAGTTTATCCAGACAAAGCATTGCGAACACGAGCCGAATATTTTCTCCAGTTGCATTTGCAGATTTGATGCACTGTAAGTGTAAAAGAAATCTAAAGATGTAGACCAGACCAAAAAAGAAGAAGATGATTATTGATTACCTATTATGAAGTAATTTTATTGCTAATAATGTTGCGTAAAGCTCTCTTATGGCTGGCTCAAGAAACCTGATGTTTATCACATTGACTTGATCTCGTTAGTTCTTCTTGCCATTATGACACTACCTTCTTCTTTTTTATCAAAACAGTATCTGGATGAGCGGAGAGACCATACTAAGATTAACTAAAATAAGCAGTTTAGTCGGATTCCCTCTTATTTGAGAGGGCAGAGTATGTATATGTAATATTACGCAAATTCTTATCTACATTACATGTTATCATAATTGACAATCGGCCTTCCACGCGTATAGCGACTGATAAATGGGTGGAGGATTAATTCCTTATATGTCATGTCTATGCTAGTGTAATATCTAAACTTCTAACTTGTGAGAAAACAGAGCGTTTCTATTTATTAGCGTCAGAAGCCCAACTGTTTGAGTCAAGACATAACCCATGTTAATCGCTTAGAAAGAAATGAGAATAAAAGCCTTGTAAGATTGTTAAGATCTGATGTTAATTCAAAGATCATGCTAAATACAATTTATTGAAATAAGGAAGAGAAGAAGAAAAACTGAGCCAGAACCATTTAAAGTGATGAAATCAAAAGAGGTCAAGAGGAATTATTATCATTAATTTTTATATTTACGAATATTTTTTGAGAAGTGCACTATTAAATTTAGTTTGTTGATTGCTAAGAATGGCAAAGCTTAATCTAATAGATTGATATAGTTGTCGATTGGTTTATTAACACTTTATCCCTAGTGCCTAGCGAGATGTCATGTTTCAGAATTGACACGGATTCATTAGGTGAGATAGAGGTTCCATCAGATGCTTATTTTGGACCTTTTACAGCACGGGCTATGAGTAAATATAAAGTTACGGGTCAGAGAGCACACCTAAATCTAATCAAGGCATATGTTATGATTAAGATGTCTGCTGCACAAGCTAACAAAATGCTTCATGTTCTTGATGCAAATAAGGCAGATGCTATCATAAAAGCTTGTGACGAGATTCTTTCAGGCAAATTAGTTGAGCAATTCGTTGTTGAATCGATAAATTCAGGAGCAGGGACTGCATTTAACATGAATTCAAATGAAGTAATTGCGAACAGAGCACTAGAA
>JAJNBK010000279.1 GCA_021155845.1 Nitrososphaeraceae archaeon | reverse complement strand
TATTGGATAGCAATTCATTATTTTAATAGTGATGAAATTGATATTTTGTAATATAAATTCAGTAAATTTGTAAATTGTTCCTTTTTTGTATCTATTGTTATTATTACATATTAACTTACTCCAAATACTAAATATATAATAAAATTAGAATACAATTGATTTACCAAATCAATGGTTTACAGTATTATTATTAGTCTGAAATTTTATCCTATGTTTTAATATATTGTTATTGAGTATAAAATTATCAAGTGAAAATAATGTAATAATCATCTATATTCATCACCGCAATCTCCAATTATCTCAAACAAGTCATTTGACTTTTTACATACAGCATCTATATCATCATAATCTGATTTATCCAAATTAAAGTTGAATACCTGTGTATTATTGTTTCTATGCTCAGCTATTCCAAGTCTAACACCGATAATAACACTCGCTACTGCTGACTTGTCAAGAATATATCGCGTTGCGACATTTGCAATACTTACCTTGTACTTTTGTGCAATTCTCTTTAGAGTTGATAAAAGCTCTTGAAACAAATTCCATCCTCCCCAAGCCTCGATAATTTTCATGTACTTTCGTAAGCTTAATGTATTTAACTCAGTAATTGATGGTGGTCGTGTTCTTCCTAGATAGTGCTCTGATATAAGCCCTCCACAAATGCTTCCATATGCAAGTACACTGATATTATGCTCCAAGCAAAATGGTATCATCTTTACTTCTGGTCTACGATCTATAATTGAATATTGAACTTGATTTGATACAATTTGTATATCTGAATCTATCATGATCTGTATACGTTCAGTATCAAAATTTGTAAGGCCTATATGCCTGATTCTTCCTTCATCACGGACCTCAGATAGGTATTTGAGAGCATCCATGTAATACGGATTGTTATAATCCCACCAGTGGAATTGAAGTAAATCAAGAGTGCTAACACTCATTCTGCGAAGCGATCTTTCTATATTTTCATTAACTATAGAACGTGTAATTCTTCCTGGTTGTGGGACCCATTTTGTTAATGCCTGAATTCTTTCAAGTTCTTCTTTTCCTCTTAGTGTCAATAACCTACGTCTGAATTCTCCAATAAAATCTTCTGCTGGGCCATAAATATCTGCTAGATCCCAACTTGTAAAACCAGCATCATGATAGCTCATCATATCTGCGATTGCCAATTCATGGTCAATATATCCATGTCCACCTGCAACCTGCCACATGCCGTTAACTATTCTACATATTGTTAAATCAGGAGCCACTTGGTAAAATTTCTTAGTCATATTATTCATTCTATGTTTTCTCTATATTTACGTCACAAATATCGAGTACAAAAATTTGACGCATAGTAATCGAAGCATTTCCTAAACTGACTTTACTAATCTCTTTTACATGTTTCAGAACAGTTTTAAGTTTTTGCGGCATTAGATATTTCTCCTTGCTTCTTTATTATTAAAAAATACATGAATGAATCTCGATATAATAGGTGCTCGGAGGTGTATCAACTGATTTTGACACAATTTGTAGTTCAAAAAGTAATAAGAATCAAAAAATTTATCTATATTCATATTCCTAATTAACCCATTAAAGAGATTGATATGAGTGTTATGGAGGATGTCTTTCGAAGAATGCGAAAAGATCTTCAAAAGATACTATAGGATGACTCTCGACTTTGCATGAATCTAGGATATTTCTACTTAACAATTCCAATAATTCTAATTCATTTGCTACATCTATTACAAAAAAATGACCACGTCTATCGCCGAATTGTCCGCCATAAACTAATTTTCCAGAATTCATAATTGTTTTAATTTGCGATGTAATTAACTCTGCTTGTCTTTTTAAATCCTCTTCTTTATGAATAGTTTCAAAAACTTCAGTAGTTACCAGAAATCTCATTGATAAAATATAAAAAGTAATTATTTAAATTTTATTCAGTATTAGAAATAATGAAAGACTTAATTTTACACAATTTTTTAATTGAGAAAGAAAAGTGACTCAAATAAGATAAAACAAAACCATAAAGATTTTCTCTTAATGATTAGGAATAACTACTATCACCGTATGCTTTTCACAGGATAATCAGATGAGGTGCATCCTGAGTCATTTTAAAGCGAGAATTCAAAATATATGAGAATCTAATTAAAATAGGATGAGATTATAGCAAATTCTTTATCGTTTGGTTTTTTGACCAGAAAAAAATGATAGATAATAGTACCATCTATTAGATTTATTATGAATTCGTGTAACGATTCAGAGCCTTGTTGCGAGACAGGCTCAGAGGAGTGTCAACTGATTTTGATACAATTTGTAGTTCAAAATTAGTAATGTTAATAAAAATTATCAATGTAAACGAGAAGAAAGAGAAATATGAACAATTAGCATAAGTTAAAAAATTAAAATTGAGCATTGTTATCTATTAATTGTTAGTTATGTGATAATTATAGATATTTTAAAGATACTCTAATTTTTTCCTTTTACAATATCCATTTAGAAAAATGACAATATATATGTGAGTTTAATGTATTGTCATCAAGATATAAACCTTAATAATTGTTCTTTTATAATTTACATTATCTTCTAGAGAGTATATTAAATGATAAAAATCTTATGTAACTTTATATCTAAAACTTAACATTCCTACTTTTTTGCATTAATGTTTAATCTAACAAAATCTAATTTCCATTGTAAGTCTTTTGCATTAGTTTCAATTTCGTGTATTAC
>JAJNBK010000278.1 GCA_021155845.1 Nitrososphaeraceae archaeon | reverse complement strand
AGTATTTTGATAATATAGTAGAAGTAAAAGATGCCCGCCTAAGGTACCAATGCACAATGGAATGTGAGTTTTGTGATTGTACTCGCAATATAAAGCTTCCAGGAGAATTATTGGCCAATGAACTGGGTCTTAAAACAGATGAATCAAATAAAAAGAACTTGGTAGATATAGGTAGAATAAGACTGAACAGGAAAAAGCAGAAAGAAAGTATTGAAGGGTTGAGGGATTTATTGTCAAACATTAATAAATACAATAATGATGAAAATAACAACATTAACGTTAAACCGATATTCTCGGGAGCTGCACTTTCTGGTATTTTTGCAATATTTTATGACGGTATTGACTACTTTAGAATAAAAAATATTCCAGAAACTGAAGAATCTCGCCAAATGCTGCAGACCATGGGCTTAGAAATATATGATAATGTGGATTCTATGAAGTCAGCGGCGCGAAGATCTCTTGCGAAAAGTGACAAACGTTCAAATGTTGTCTGATGACTTCAAATTATAAAGCTTTTTTTAATGCGTACTTTGTGATGAATTAAAAGCGTTCTATGTAACATCTGCCTCGTAATTACACACCTTATTATCGATGATCCAACGATAAGATACCTAACCTAATACTGACTTACAGCTCTTTTCTGAAATTTTCTATTTGCATCTCTTTTACGTACTAGTCCTATCATATTCACAGAGATTGTTTATCTCTCTAGTATTAGAAATTAACTAAGTTATATATTGCTACCTAAATCAAATAATTTCTCATATATTAGATATGAATATGACAAGAAATGTATTAGAATTAAACTTTTGTGGTCGCAAAAGCAGAATTATACTTTATATAATTAAACTTAGGAATTAATGAGATTTTTTCATTCATCTAATGCATACCATGCTAGAACGCATAACTATATGCATCAACATATTAACTGCCCTGAGTATTCTCTGCCCTAATTAAGTATTTTATCAAAATGCGCCGAGGAGTTTGTCAACCGTTATCAACATGATTTTTTTCCAAAGTATCTTTATTTCATCGCTAGTATCTGGGTCAAAGTTTTTCTTTTTCTTCTTATTTGATAATATGCTAAACCTTATCATAATGCTCCTCTATCTTGTGTGCCAGAGGGTATCTATTCTAAGAGAATATGTGTTTATATTTCTCTTCATGACACGGCGATTGGATTCCAAAAAATTAAGATAACTTGAAATCTGCCTACACTCTTTTGTTAGCGTAGGAATAATTAGCCTTTTTCTCTAGTTTCTTCTCTGCTCTTCTTTCCTTTCTTCTACAAAACTCTTCAACATAGTTACATCACGTTTGAAGAAGATATCTAGAGTCCAGTCAGCCATTACTCTTATCTTCTTTTGCAACGTAGGAAGATTGGCTAAATAATATGTACGCCATATCCACCATGCTATAAATCCTTGTACTTCTAATCCTAATATCGAACCAATACCATTTCTCTTTCCGATAGATGCCATCATTCCCTTAGTCTTATAGTCAAATACTTTCTTATTTTCTGCTTTTCCTTCTATTAATGAAATTGTATTATTTGCTACAACTGTTCCTTCCCTGATTGCATGCTGCGCTGTTGGAGGGTAAGGATTACCTGTATTTTGATCTATTATGAAGGCGCAGTCTCCTATAGCAAAAACACGTCGTGTTCACAAGGTAGTTCTTCTGTTATGGGATTAGATGCTACTCCACCAGACCATATTATGGTGTTTGTAGATATGGTTCTACCATCTTTTAATTTCACACTATTGGCAGTAGCTCCTATAACACGTGCATTCAAAATAACTTTAACTCCACTTTGAATCAGTTTTTGCATAGCAAATTCCGCTAATTCTTCACTCATCTCGGGAAGAAGTCTATTTCCAGATTGTATTATTATTACCTGTATATCTTTAGGTTCGATGTTATGATAGTAGTCATTTACTGCATCACGTAAAAAATCATTTAATTCTCCAGCTGTTTCTACACCAGCAAATCCTCCTCCTACAATTACAAAAGTCAAGAGGCTTTCTCTTTTATTTTTTTCATCTGAGTTTAAATTATTATTATAATCATAAGGCTGTCGTCGTAACACCAGTTCTGCCTGTTCTAACTTATGTATGACATGATTTCTTATGACTATTGCATCATTCCAAGTCTTTATAGTAAATGCGTGTTCCTCGATATCGGCCATACCAAAAAATTTAGTTTCACTTCCTAAGGCTATGACAAGATAATCATAGGATAGTTTGTCTTTCTGCTCTTCTTCATCTCTTTTTACTTTAGATAAAACGGACGGATCAGTGTAAACAGGTTCTTCTCTGTCAATTATAGTAGTGCCACTCGTAGCAGCAATAGACGTAAAAGAAGTAAAAGTAGGAGATTCAATAGTAATTTGTCTATTCTTCAAATCGATTGACTCTACTCTAGCAGCATAGAATTTAGCTCTGTTGCAAAAAGCTCTAATAGGAGTAACAATATGTCTTGTTTCTATCATTCCGGATGCTACTTCATGTAGCATTGGAGTAAAAAGAAAGAAGTTATCTTTACTTACCATCGTAATATCAACACTAACATCATTTTGAAATCTATCTTGAAGTCTTCTTAATACCTCTACACCTGCAAATCCTCCTCCTAGAATAAGGATCCTTTTTGGATGTATTGGTCTACTACCATGAACAAGCTCTAGATGGTGTTGCAGAGAATCAACCCTTGAGAAGGAAATATCACATTTAGGGCACCTGTATCTAGCACCAAATTTTCTCGAGAGAAATGATGAAAACAGTCCAAGTGTAATTCCGAAAACTAGATTAATTATAAGAGAGTTTGTGATGGCTCTTAATTGGTTTATGATAATTTGATTTGAAGATATTGAAGGCTTACTAACCATAGGTTGAGAACTTTCCATTGCAGCAGGAGGTGATGTATCAGTTGTCGTTGCTGTTGTAATGTTACTACCAATTGTGCGTGAAAATTCAGGTCCTAATACAAATTCCTGAACTGGTATAGCAAAAATAACAAATACTAACGACCCTACAAAGAGTCCGTATTTTAACCCATTTGATGGCTTGCTTATGTTTAGGATATTTGTCTTGTATAGAAATAGCCCTGCTATTATACCAATACATGTTGCAGTAAGAACATGGAGCATAAATCCTGCAATGATGACTGATGTAACATTAGAATAAACACCGGCAATATGACCAAAGACTATCCATGTAAGATAATACGAAGATCCTTCCTCAATTGCAAAGACTGTTATAGGAATAACATAAACTATGGCTCCCATAAGGGCTCCTGCAATAATGAACAATACTTCCCTTCTGAATGAAAAGTCTATTTTAAATTCTGAAATTGGAGTAGATTCTTTTTTCTCCTTTTTTATCCTGATATTCATCTTTTTCTATACTGCATACAATTTATAATAAAAGGATCCTTTAACCATCTTCCAATTATGCATAATTATACACAATTATAATGAATTTTACTCAACTTCTCAAGCTAAAGTCTCAATTAACTGCTATTAGATCTTTCTCATGGTGTTTAAGTAACCTTTGCTTCTTTACTTCTGTAAGTCTATCAAAATCTTGCTTATGAAAGACACAAAATCTTTTCAAGTTTATATCAAATTTTGAGGGCATCGACAACTCATGCTTTACAAGTTCTTCTCCTTTGCTATAATGATAAAACGCCCCGGCATCAGCAATTACAGAAATTCCGCTCTTGCCTAAACTTTCAGCTTGCTTTAGTAAGTTTTTAACATATGAAGGATGATCGAAATCAAAAAAACCTTTCACAGAATCAATAATTACGAGAGAACCATCCCTTTCATATTTTTCTAAATTGCTAGAGACTTCACCTCTCGGTAATAAAAAATTTCTAAGATTGTCAACAGTTTCATAATATGAAAGGATTAAAACAATCTCCTTATTATCTTCAATTTGAGATTTGATATAACCTGAATAAATCTCTCTTAGCGTCATTATATCGGGATAGACAAGGATATAGTGAGCACCATATTCTGCTTGTCTTAATTGTTCTAGAATATTACCAGTATTACCATATATGACATTTTTGAGCATACAGAGACAACCAAATGATGCATCTACTGACATTTTAATCTATACAAACTTTAATTTAGAAAATAGC
>JAJNBK010000277.1 GCA_021155845.1 Nitrososphaeraceae archaeon | reverse complement strand
GCAGTCTTATGAGAATTGTAGGGGCATCGATAGGTCCAGCTTTAGCTGGCATGTATATGCAGACAAACCAGACATTGTTCAATGTTGATGGGATAATGAACTATTTCCCTTCGTCAATGTCGTTTGACTTGATATTCCTTAGTGCTGTCATAGTCTCAGTTATTTCAATAGCATTGGCAATAATCTTGAGACAGAGGGCTACAAAAATGGCTATACCTAATTTGGCTTAGCATAGTTGACAATTAGGGCTACTTACGAATCTCATTAATATGAATTAATGTCAAAATCTCTGTGCATATTGCTCCACCACATGTTTACTCTTAATGCCCAGCGTCGACTTAAGTATAGTGTGTTTTCTGCACAGTACATAGGTGATGTGATTGGGTCATTTGTAATGACTAAGGTTATTGACACACCTATTCGAAGAGTAGCAAAATAGAAAAGATAAGAAATGATATAATCAAATATAGATTTTGTATGTTGGATAAAATTAATCAGAGTAATTTTGGAGAACACAATTTAATTTTGTATGAAGATGCTGTAACTCTGAACAAAATTTGTTTAGAATACTGTAAAACTGCAATTGAATTATTAAATGAAATGATTCTTATTTTGCCTTATCATGAATCTGTCAGCAATATTTTTCAAAGTCTGAAAAATACTGGTTTAGATGTAGAAAGATACAAGTTGCAAGGTTCACTTGTAATCGTAGAATCAAAGAAAGGATATTTCAGTTTAACAAATGAATTAGTAGACATAATGATAATGATAAAAATGCTACTTCAGCGCTCAAATAAATTAGGTAAGAGTGGATTGACTGTTTTTTCTGATATGAGTTTGTTCTTTAATCAAAATAGAATAGATGACCTAATAAAACATGAAACAAGATTATTTTGTTCGTCATCCTTTTCAATATGCCATAATAAAATGAAAATTTTTTGCTGTTATACTGTAATAGATTTTGACCTTCTTGCTGAGAATCAGAAACAAGACCTGCTTAACGGTCATAAAAGAGTTATGCGAGTAGGAACTTGTTAAGCAAATAATATAATGGATCTTTTGGCTTTCGCTCGCCTTTTGTAATATTCCAAATACTCTGAACAAACCCAATAATAATGAGCCACAGAATTCTGACTCTAATGAGAATGGAGAGCACAAGGAACCCATGTTGGATACAAATAATAGCCACGATGACAAAATCCGTAAAGCAAACAAACTTAGAGAGAGAAAAAAATAATAGGAGTCAAAGAGACACTGGAGAGACAAGGAATAGAATGGAACCTTCATCCTTTACAAAATTAAGGCCGCTCCAGTGGATTACATACACTAGTGTATTGCATCCCACCGAACCCGCTAACTATATTCTCTCTATCTTCTTGATATGTAGGCATATATCTGTAAATAAAATCCCATAATTTTGATCATCTAAAGAACCCCTTTATGACAGACCGGCAACAATACTTGAGACAAATCTGTGTGTGATAGAACCATCAACATCTAGAAGAGGATTGAAGATGGTAATATCCATTCCTACAGCACATTTAGATCTAAGTATGATTTTCAAGAGTTCACTCAAATCAGAGAAACTTAATCCGCCATTTAAACGATAATCTACTGCTGGCATGATCTCATCGTCCAAAACATCTACATCAAGGTGGATCCAAAATCCAGTTCAGCTTTTCAATGGCAAGAGAAGCTGCATGTGTGATTCCTAATGTATGCACTTTCTCGAAGTCAAAGACATGCATGTTGGTCTCATAGACGTCTTGGCTCCCATAACTTGCTGCTTGGTAGCCGTCACGGTAGCCGAATACAACAATGTCTTGGTCTAGAACAAGTGGTTTTAATCCTTCTATATCAGTCAGAATATCTGGACCTCTACCAGACACAATTGCAAGATCCATATCAGCTACCTCTCCGGTCAAAGATGCTTCAGGTTGATAAAAATCAGCATGACCGTCGATGAAGAATAATCCATATCTACTACTATCACTACTACTCATCAGCTTTAAAGCCAAAAGATTACCAATCAGAATACTACAATCGCCTCCAAGAACAATAGGAAATTGTTTCTTATGTAGTATAGAGATTACTTTCTCTGCAAGTTGTAGTGAAAATGCTCTGATTGTATCAGGATTAAGTAATAAGGTAGATTTATCTCGTTGTGGATTATAAGGCAATGATAAAACTCTGCCTGCGTATTCAGCCTTTAGTTTCTGCAAATTGCGGCATGAGTATCTTTCTCTATATGACAACACTATGCAACAGGTTTATAAATTAAATTTGTAATAAATAATGAAATATATATATATATATATATATATATGTTAATATTGAAGAAGTTGGTCAGGAGAAAAATGAATTTCTATTCAAAGTCAATGATGAAAGCATCATCTTTGATCTCTACAAGAACTTCTGGATTTATTATACGACTTACCTGTACTAGGTAGTGGCTGGACGAATTTTTAAAAGAACTCTGCACGTACATTTCATACTTCTTGCCAATAGTCAATATTTATGATATATATTCTGATACGAACAACATCATGCAGAGCAGCACCTGCTCTTTGTAATGCTGTTTCTATATTGCTTATTGCCTTAACTGTTTGTGCCTAAGCATTATCATAACCTATGATATTCCCTTCTTGATCAGTAGCAGTTGTTCCAGAGACATACACATGTGCTGTTCCTATTCTAACAGCACGTGAATAGCCTACAATGGTTCCCATATTGTACCAGTAGCAATTTAATTCTTTTTACTCTATTCATGCTTTATAGATGATAATATGAAGATATATTGATCGAGTTATTACGGGGATCGAGGAGCAACATATGTGTATTTTTTGACTAGTTTTAAAAACATATCATGAATTTATCTTTCTATAAATGTTATATCAAATGCATTTGTCTCCTTTAATACAGCCTGAGTACTATTATCCTGCTCAAGTAGCTTGTCTAAAGAAAGAAATCTAGAGAGTTATTAATAAATAAAAACACTTTTAAAAACAGATGTTATGCATATACAGTGTCATACACTCTCCCCTGCTTTTATAAAAATCAATAAACTACAGAACTAAAAAACTTTCTAGCCTCAGAATAAGGACTTTGATCTCCTCTAACAGTTCAAGATTAATTTTTAGCTCTAGATAATTCTAATGCCAGCTGCTGCCCCCACAGAAGTTGGGCAAGCCATCCGAATTCTTGTGGAACACCGAATGTCTTCTCATCTATGCTTATAGCTTCAGAACCGACAATTTTTGCATAGTTTATCAATGTCTCTTTCCTGGATTCAGATAAGATGAAAATATTTATAGACTTGATAGTCTGTCTAATGTAACTCTAGGTCCATGCAAAAACTCTTCAAGGCCAAAACATCTAACAGGAAAATAATAACATGTCTCTGAGATTTTAAGAGCAACTTATCGGGATATGATTTCATGAGTTAAATCACCTACAAGTATAAGGCTAGTTGGAAACTTAGGTATTTGGATTTTGAATAGAAGTTCTTTTTCTATGACATTTATTGTCTCGTTAAAATTTATCCAAAGCCAGTTGCAATTTATAGAAAATCAGACAGTTGTCATACAAACTAAGCATCATTATGCAACGCGATCAAAAATCAAGCATGGAGAAATAACAACAAATTAAGTTTTTTGAAATATTGCAAACTACTTTTAAAATATCTTTAAGTATAATTTTAGTACTTGAGCCATATGAAGAATACAACAATAAAGAATGAAGTAGCAGAAATTAAAGAAATTCTTGATCGAGAAACTCAAGCATGGGATCAACAAGACCTTGCTAAGTTAATGAGTATATTTCATCTTGATATGGTTTGGCCATGGCCTAGAACATCACAATCACATGATCCCATTGATTGGATATTTGAGGTAGGTCGTTTCAATTATGAGAGATGGCAGAAAGGATGGTCAGAACTTTTTGCTTCACACAGATTAGTTCATAATAACCGTAAAATTGTAAAAATTGTTGTCTCAAAAGAAGGTGATGGTGCCTTTGCAGTAGTTGATATAGACACATTATGGCAAAGGATCTCAGACGGAAAAGATTTTCATTGGCATGGACGTGCATGTAAGATATATACGAAAGTGAATGACCAATGGAAGATGATAAGTCATACTGGACTGTTGGATTATTCTTCTAGACAAAATTGAAGGACGTAATAATATTTCTCTAACTATTTTCCTTCTGCTCTTTTCACATTAAACTTCCCTTGTACAAAGACAGGTTCGTCAATTCCCCAACTCCACTTCTTCTTAGGAGTTATTCTTATGTAGTGAGAATTGGAGTGATCTGTTTTATCCATATATCCACCTTGACGAGTAACTATGTCAGCAGTTCCGTATATTTTCATACCTCGAGGATCCCATGGATCAACAGTTTTTAAATCATCTATGACAAGGGCAACTTTGTTATTTTTCAGAACATTTTTGTATTTTGTAGATTTAAGAAGATTCATTCCGCCTACTCACGTATTCTATTTCTTTTTCAGAAAAAATAGCGTTAACCATTATGGCAGATCAATACCCTATGATAATAGATAAAGCTAATGATATCACTAACAGCAATAGAATAAGGCTGCGAATTTCAAAGACTTACAAAGTTTAGTCCAAGTACAAACAAATATAGAACAAACTAACATACTTAAAGATAAACCATTTTGGATATGGAATGTTGATAAACATAAATAAGTGATATTAAACCATAAGGAGATCGTTGCTTTAATCATATTCCACCGAACCGCTAACTATACGGGTTTATCAAGCAATATTGTAGTTGATGTTGCTTGCTTGCATTATCTCTAAATTAACATAACTTACATTTAGCTTCTTGGCTTGCAGCATTGATAAATCCTTGTAATCTTATAACTCATTATGACTCCTAGAAGTAGTAATAATAAACCAAATGGAGAAATTACCCGTGTTGCTATTGTAACAGGTAGTTCAAGTGGGATAGGCTTTGAGACAGCCTTGGCATTAGCAAGAAATGGGTTTTATACTTATGCTACAATGCGTAATCTTAAAAAATCTACAAGTATCGAAGAGATAGCCGATAAAGAAGCACTACCACTAAAGGTCATTGAGCTTGATGTCGACGGTGATTTATCAGCAAAAAATGCAATACAAGAAGAAATAATATCTGAAAAACAAAGAATTGACATACTTGTAAATAATGCTGGTTATGGACTTATAGGACCTATTGAAGATACTTCAATTGAAGAAGAGATAAAACCACAGTTTGAAACTAATTTGTATGGAGTTATAAGAGTTACACAGCAAGTATTGCCTATAATGAGGAGGCAAAAGAGTGGAAGAATAGTAAACGTAAGTTCTATAGGAGGTATAATAGGATACCCCTTTAGCGCAGCCTATTGTAGCACCAAGTTTGCACTTGAAGGATTATCTGAATCATTGAGTTACGAATTAGATCAATTTGGTATTAAAGTCATACTTATAGAACCGGCTCTAGTAATTTCTGATTTTCATAATAATGTAAAGATGGCTGCAAAAAAAGGAGCTAATCCTGATGACTCACCATATACACAAATGATGCAGAAACTGTTTGCAGAATACAAACAAGTTCAAGAACAATATCAAATTCCTGCAGAGGAAGTTGCAAAAGTAATACTTAGTGCAGCCATCTTAGATAATCCTGATCGAAGATACCGTGTGGGTAAATATAGTGAAATGATGACAGAGGCAAAAATGACTATGTCAGATAGAGAACGTCATAATATGATGAAGAGACAGTTACTTGGTATTAGTAAATAGGATCCTGTAATAAAATAGTAGCAACTATTAGCTATTTGTAAACAGCATAGTATTAATCATTATTTTTTATAGAGATCTTGGAAGCAAAGGATCCATATCCCCACTTATTACTGACAAACCATGTAAGCAAATGGCAAGCGCAAAATTCTGTCTTCCAGTTAGAAAATAACTCATCTAAAACGGAATAAAAATATAAGTTATTATTGATGGTTTTATCATTAAATCCCTTTGTCTACAAGTTATATCACAACCAATTCAGTAATTGTAATTCTTATTAAACATAATTTCAAAAAAAGCATAACTGCAATATCTGTGAAGAGTCAATTCTTTTTCTTCTTTCTTTCTCCTACTTCATTCCATCCACTTAGATCTACCTCAGTAAATATCATTTCATTTTCCTTTGCAGAGACAATCCAATTCTTTAATCTCTGTTTCCAATCTAATTCCTTTCCATCCACTACTTCCAACTCATCAAACGCATCAACAAATCTTGTGTAAAATTCCCCTAGTTTTGTCATTGCTCTAAAATTCTCATCTTCCTTTAATCCAATAGCAAATTCATTTCTGTCATTGTTT
>JAJNBK010000276.1 GCA_021155845.1 Nitrososphaeraceae archaeon | reverse complement strand
GTTGATGTAGGCTTGCAAATTTCTAACAACAGTGTAAAGCCCCCACCATTTAATAACGAACAAAAACAAAAGCTCGCTAGATTAGCAGCATCTAAATATGGCATGGAAATAAGACCATAGTATTGAAATACTTCTAAATTAAATTATCCAGAAAATCTGGAAGCTAAAATAAGTCAGATATATTTAACGTCTATAAGAATATGTTAAAGATAACTACCGTTCTTTTAATAAATAATAAGACTTGACTAACAGGCCACAATTGATAGTTAGGTTCATGAAATAAGTGTAATAGACTTAAACCCATAACCAGAAGACCAATCCCATCTAACGCACTCATTCAATGTGAGTATAAGAGATTTTCTAAAGGTAGCGCTTACCATGCATATATTCAAATTATTCTATATTGAAAAATACATCTAGATAAAGCTGTGCCAACAGCTAATGAAATCAGGAAGCAATTACAAGAAAATTGGATTCAGTTTCTTAATGCAAATTCTACCAAATTATCATTAAAAACACTTGCTGGCTCGACACCACCCGATATGCCAGAGATATGGCTTGGTAAAAGTATTGAACAAATTGTTAACTATCGCTTGTCTCTTGTAAGAGGAGTATCAGATATAGATATCCATACTACATCTGGAAAGTATATAGAGTCTTTACAAGAATTGGCTATGTCTTCAAAATCAGCTGAAAGTGAAGTAATATTTGAAAAAAAACCTATTGCAGAGATAACGCAAGAAAGAGATTTAGGTCTAGATACTGAATCTGCTCCATTTGGTCCAGTTGCGCCTTTAAAGAGTTTCAAAACTTCTTCTTTACTTTCAGTAGATCAAAGATTAGAAAGTGCTTATTATGATAAGGATCTGCGTGCAGCAGAAGCTGTAGTCCATCTTTACCAAAAAGGACTTGAAATTAGCAGGATTCATCGAGTTCTGAGTATGGGAATGTTAGGATTGCAAAAAAAACGAAGACTCGTACCTACGAGATGGAGTATCTCTGCCACAGATGACATTATTTCTGCTAGTTTGATAAAAGATATAGATTTCTATCCAAAAATAGATTTCTTTGAGGTATACAAATATTCTCATTTAGGTAACTACTACACTATCATATTGATTCCAGATGATGTTTGGAGCTTTGAAATGCAAGAAGCATGGTTTGACAACAATGGGAATATAGGAACCGGCATAGATTTTGAGGATGCTAAGGGTTTGGATCATTATCCTTCTATAGCAGGAGCCTATTTTGCTGCTAGATTAGGAGTAGCCGAATACTTATTTAAAATAAAACGAAAAGCAGCAGCATTGGTTCTAAGAGAAATTCATCCAGAATATGTCATGCCAGTAGGAGTATGGCAGATTAGAGAGGGAATAAGAGAAGCACTCAAAGGTCAAAGAAAACACTTTGACAGTTTTGAAAAAGCACTATCTTTCTCATGTATAAATTCGTCTGTATATAAAAAAGAATGGATTAGAAATAGTAAAATCTACAGAAACATGAAAGAACAGATAAGAATAACGGCTTTCTTCGGCAGTAATAATAACAATAATAATTTATCATGATTCACTTTAGCCAGCCATCTAAGCAAATTGAAAACGATATTTCATAAAATTCGAGTAATTATCTCATAGAATACCTCCCTTCGTTCTATGTAGATATTCTAGTAAATATTGCTAACCAACCGTGTACAAATCTGTATAATATGGTAAAATAATATCTAGATCCTTTATCAGCAGATGAGAATAGAAGATCTCCTTGTTCTCAAAATCTGCAAAAGAAGTAACCTTATGATGAGAACTCCATCTATAATATCATAAAGGGAATACAACCCAGGAAGAAACTATCGTTTAACACCATCCTGTATCTATGATAAGCTCTTTAGATGCTCCCAATTTCGTATAGTCGTTTAACTATTGAAGAAAGGTTTCATAAAAATTTGCCAATGATATAAGAACACTACTAGGGGTGTGAAGACAATACTATCGTATATCTTAATAAGATATTCTCTAAGCTGCTGCAGTGGTGGATGTATCTGATGGTGATACAAACTCTGTAGCAAGAATATGTTTGCATTTTGTCAATCTAAATCTAAAGTCAGGACAGGAACATGTTTTGTTTTCGGCATCTACATCATAAAACTTGCTTTTTTCTTTGCTGCTTCTGACTCTGAACAATTTTTTTTGCTTGTGAATTTCTTCAAAGATTACAGGTTCATGTAAACTCGATTCGATTAGGTTATATGCTCCTTGAAGGCGTTTTTTCATGTTACTTTGATCTTCTTTTTCTTTACCTTCTCTTCGTTCTTCTTGTTTTGTACCTATTGCTTTCTCTACCACATTTAGTATATTATCATCCTTAGTATCTGAAACATATACTACATAAATTAATGCTAATTCTTTGCCTTCATATTTTCTTATTACTCTTCCTATTCTTTGGATAACTTGATTCATATTCGAGGTGCTTGCTAAAATAATTTCGATTCTAACTTGTGGTACATCGTATCCTATTTCTAGCGTATGAACTGAGAGCAGAGGATAAAAGTCTCTACCCCATTTGGATAGAATCACTTGTCTTGCGGTAGAATTCATTTTGCTATCTATTGCCATTGCCTTTATTCCTTCTAATTCTAATCTATCTCTAAGTTTATTGATGGAATCAAGTGTTTCACTAAATACCATAATCCGTTCATCTGGATGTTTTTTTATTATCATGTTTATTGATGTTGATAGTTTATTTTCTGCACAACTGAGCAGAAGTTGTCTTTTTCTAACGTTTAAAAACCATGCCTTAGCCAATCCACTGACAAAGCCACCTTTAGATAATAGTAAAGACATTGATTTAGCGTCATATTTCTTAAAGCGATTAGATATATTCTTGATTTTGGCAGAGCAGATATCATATATTTTTTGTTCCTCATCTGTTAGATCGACCTTCAGGGGAATAATTATTGGTCTAGCGAGTCTACGATCCTTTACTGCATCTTTTATTGGATATTTTTTTACTGGCGGCAATAGTGTCATAATGGTATTATA
>JAJNBK010000275.1 GCA_021155845.1 Nitrososphaeraceae archaeon | reverse complement strand
GAATTAATGTATGAGACATTTTTGCCAGGACATCGCATAGCAGCAAATCTTGCTAGCATTGCTCATACGATGGATTTTTTTACAAAAGACCAATATCTAACGCCTATTTCTGAACTTATTCGTTATTATCACAATTTCGATGATTTATCTACTCGGCTTTCAAATCTGGCCTTAAAGTCATCGCTTGGAATATTATGGGATATTGAGATGCAAGATGAGTATAATAATTATGTACTTTTACGTGACAAAGCAAAAGAAAAAGTACTTTCTGCAATGCATATTTTAAATGTTAAAGATTTTAAGGTAGCTTTGATCCAGTCTTCACCGTATTTACAGACTAGTTTATTTTCTGAAGAGGTATTTCAAAGAACACAGGCAGATCTCGCTATGTTTTATAGTGGAGAAGGTAAAGTCAGCATCAGACGAAATACAGAAAGAATATCTTGCAAAGAAATAGCAGATTTTCCATAGTAATCCTACTGACGATGATGCTATAATAACTGAATTAAAGGACGCCATTTCAAAAGCCATTGAGAAGAATCCAAATACATCCCAATAATAGATCATACGTATATCTATCTATTCATGGCACAATCCCTTCATAAAAATAAAGAACAGGTTACTGAAGATATTGCTACAGCAAAATCATGGCATTGCAAAGGTCAATAAATCGATAATATGCCTGACAACCTTAAATTTGGCTATTGTAATTAACGCTGATGTCAAAAAAAACTAAAAAATTGCCCTTTAAAATATTGAAATGTAATGAACGAAAAGACATAACAAAAGCCGCATCGATTGTGAAGAATGGTGGAGTAATCGTATTTCCTACAGATACTCTTTATGGTATTGGCTGTAATCCATATGACGAAAAAGCAGTTGACAAAATATTTAAGATAAAAAACCGTGATAAGATAAATCCGCTCCCTATTTTGGCTTCTTCTGTTGTAGATATAGAAAGAATTGCATTATTGGGTAGAACTGCCAAAAAATTGGCTCAAATATATTGGCCAGGCGCCCTCACTATTGTTGTTCCATTGACAGATAAAAAAATATCTCATAATTTAAGAGCTGGCAAAATGATCATAGGTGTAAGGGTGCCCAATAATATATGCTCTCTTTCGTTGCTCAAAGATTGTAAATATCTTACAGGCACAAGCGCAAATAAATCTGGAGAGGCAGGATGCAAATCTTTCTCTGAAGTCTTGTCGTCATCCTTAAGAGGTTTTGATGCAATTTTGGATGGAGGAGAAGTAGATGAAAGAGTTCAATCCACTATAGTGGATTTGACAGGGCAACATCCCAGAGTCATCAGAGAGGGAGCAATAGAAACACAAGCAATTTACGCAACACTAAGAACAGAGTAGCGTGTTTATAAGCATGGATTTTAATTTAATAATTTCTACTTTTAGACACCGCGAGCAGGAGGCATATAATGAAATACTTAATATTCTCGAGGGCGCGGGTGATTCCGAAGCCGAAGCCGAAGTCACTGATATTATTGGTATTGTACTAGGTCTTACGAGAATTGATCCTTTTCAAGTTGTACAAATATTTCGTAAATTAGTGATCAACGAACCCTGGGAAATCCGTTATATCCTCAGACTTTTGCCAATAGAATCAGTTGCGCCGACACAATTAGAGTATATCATCACTGATTCAAAGAAACTTGCTTCGAAGATGAAAAGACATGAAACATTTCGAATAACCGTCGAAAAAAGACACGCTTCTTTGAGCTCATCTGATATCATCAAAGCAGTTGCTGCAAATATAGATAATACGGTAAATCTAAAAAAGCCGGATTGGATTATCCTTGTGGAAATAGTGGGTGGATTAACTGGAATCTCTGTATTGAGAGCTGATCAGATATTCAGTTCAGTTGTCGAAAAAAGAAAAAATTTACTTCATGATTAGACAGGCTCTTTCTATAAGATAACGAATGAAAGTTTGATCATCGAATAGTTTATTCGAAGATATACCAATTTGTTCAGAGATCATTTTTCTTTTTATTATGCTAGCATTTATCATGGTGTTGTCTTTATCAGAAAACATGTTTTCGATATATGATTTGGCTTTTGCAACCTTTGTTTTATCTTTGGAAAAAAAAATGAAGCACCCAGGAGAGCCATTTTTTAGGCCACCGTATTTCACAGCCATTGATATCTGATTAGTATATGATAGTCGAAGTAAAAGATCAATTTCGGCTTTATTAGCAAAGGTTATTTTTCTATTGATAGCTTCTAACGTTATCTTTAAAACTTCATGAATGTGTTCTGTTCCATATACAATATTTGCGTCCAATGCTTGTATGGATACGCCTCGGAGAACATTCCTTAATTCTTCTAGAAATTCTCCAATATTCTTTACTTTTATCTTCTGAACTCCTACTATTGAATAGAATCTATCACCTATTAAGCATATTCTCATAGATCTATCACTATAAACCTTTTTTATAACATAACGATATTCAGTTTTATAGTAAATCCATTGTTAAAATACATTCTTTATTTAGAATTCTAGAATGCCATAGTAAGACAAAGTTATTGTATGTGCTATTTAGATCAATAGGGAATTAAACACCACCATGAACCACAGAGACAATAGTGATAATGTCTCCTGTTTTTGCAACTGTATCATTTCCCGACAGTGCCGAAGATTCTATGCCATTTACTGCTATTAGAAGGTTAGTTGAATCTAATATTTTTGGCTCTAGAGCATTTTCTTGCAAGAATGCTAAAATCTCAGATATTGAGGCAGTAGGTCTATAAAATACTATTGACGATGTCCCAATTATTTTTTTTGCACCACCGAGCAGATTGATAGTTATCAACAGCACTACTCTTCTTCGACTATCTCTGATCCTTTCTCTAATTCTTCTTCTTCTTCGTCAGAACCAGATATTTCTTGCTCATTTTGTATGGATGCCTTATGAAGATATGACGTTATATATCCTGCGATCCTATTTCTCAGTATCT
>JAJNBK010000274.1 GCA_021155845.1 Nitrososphaeraceae archaeon | reverse complement strand
AATTAATGACAGTTCTGAAATCCAGAAAAGAAGAGCAGATAGTCTCCTTGAAAAAAGATCTTTCAGACAAAGCTAATGAGTTAACATTATAAATAAGGTTTAATCAACTGTGAAATTAAAGCATAGATAATACATGGATTTAAATTCAATTTTTATCATTTCGAGTGAAAAATATATCTAGGACTATCTATTAATTATTGACAAGATTATCGCGGGCAATCAGAATGAAGGCTTATAGCGTCATCACAAATATGGATTCATAGACGGATTTGCTTTAGACCTAATTATTCTGTGCGAAAGAATTGGCTGATAATTATTATTTTCACAATGTACCTAATATAAATAAACGATAAACGATAACTATTACTAACCATATGATATTAATATTAAGGCAGAAGTATTATTACACTCACAACAGATACTGCAGCTAGACAGATAAACTTAGGTTCAATCCATTTAGGCGCAGACATTGTATCTACTTATATAATTTGATAATATCATATCTATGCAACTTTTCTTATATTATAAGTACATAATAAACCAAAATCTTGCAGATAAGCATTGTAAATTTACAACTGCAATTATATTATACCATTAATAAATACTCTACTGAAGCCTTTCTCAAAATCACTATTCTACCAATTATTGCACTAGAGTGCAATCCATAATATTAGCTACTTTACTATTTCATCATAGTATTGTCATAGATCTTCTATTGCAAAACGCTGAATTTTATACCACAAAACAAAGTTCTCTTTTTACCTCCTGATAATAAAATCATATTATTAATAAAAGTATATATCATTATTAATTTTAATATATAATATTGAATAATATTATTAAACTGTTGATAGAAATAGAAATCGTAGTTACAGTAGCCGCCCTCCTATCAGACGTATTTGCAATTAATACAACTATTATTTATGCTACAAATAATACAACTTCTGAAATAAATAATACTATTGCAAGTATAAATGGAAATAAAGTCTCAATAAAAGTTGTTGCATCATTCTATCCAATGTATGATTTTGTTCAGAAAATAGGTGGAGATAGAGTTGAAGTATCATCTATAATTCCACTGGGAGTAGAACCACATGACTGGGAACCCACTATACAACAAAGACTTAATGCAGAATCTTCTGACATGATAGTATACAATGGCGCAGGATTTGAAAAGTGGATTGAAGAAATTGATGCGAAATTTAAAGTAGATACGAGTGAAGGATTAGAATTGCTTGAAGGAAATAGTGAAGGAAGGGATCAGCAAACCTCTGCTAGCGGGCATACTGATCTCAATGAAAATGCTGACCCTCATATATGGTTGGATCCGATTCTAGCAAAATATCAAATTGAAAAAATTCGTGATGGATTGATAAAAATTGATCCAGCTAATACAAACTATTATAATGGAAATGCTAAAAAGTTTATTGCAGAACTTGATTCATTGGATGCATTCATAAGATCAGAACTCAGCAACTGTGATAAAACTGATTTTATTGCATTTCATAATGCATTCACTTACTTTTCAAATAGATATGGACTAAACCAACATAGTGTGTATGAAGGAGTTTCACCAGAAGGAGATATTCTACCACAGAGGTTACAAGAAATTATAAAATTATCTCGTGAATTGAATATAGATACCATTTATGCAGAGGATTTGATCGATCCTCGTCTAGTTAATGTTATCGCAACAGAAATTCCTAATGGTAAAGTACTGATTCTAAGTCCAATAGAGGGTATTGACGAAGAGGAACAAAAAGCAGGCAGAGGATATATTGACAAGATGCGACAGAATATTGAAAATCTAAAGGTGGGTCTTAGATGTACATAGTAAGTATTGATGCAATATATTATCGATATATATTAGCGGTTCCTAATTTAGGCAACTCTATTCTATTCAATATAAAAGAAGAAAATGATCAGCCAGAAGTAATTGGTTCTAACTATGCTGCTGGGAATAGTACACAACTTAATCGTAGGCTTATATGAAATCTATCATAACTATATACTATGACCATAATTCTTGAAATTCTTGAATTTAGTTTTATGCAACGCGCCTTGATAGCTGGAGTTGCCGTTGCGATAATTTGCTCAATAATTGGATTATTTTTGGTGTTAAGACGCCATTCTCTTTTTGGAGATGCACTCTCACATATGGCATTTGGAGGGATTGCTATAGGTATGTATACAAATGTCTATCCTATATGGACTGCCTTCATTGTTTCGATCCTTGCAGCATTAGCTATTACTAAACTAAGACAATCAACAAATATTCCTCCGGATTCGGCCATTGCCGTATTGCTATCGTCTGGTCTTGCTCTTGGTGTTGTTTTAGTAAGCTTATCAGATGGCTTCTCAATAGATTTGTTCAGCTTTCTATTTGGAAGTATTCTGTTAGTAAGCGTCGAAGATACCTTAATGATTTTAGTCATAGCAGTAACAATCTTGTCAATAGTATTGATCCTTTACAGAAAATTATTGTACATTACTTTCGATGAGGAACAAGCAAAAGTCAGT
>JAJNBK010000273.1 GCA_021155845.1 Nitrososphaeraceae archaeon | reverse complement strand
TATAGGAGTTTTATTTATTGCTCTTAATAATAGTTAGCATATTCAAATAGAACAAACAAAGTCGCCCGTAGTAACTAAAATCGCAATATTTTGTTATTAAATTACGTCATTAGACAGTTTGAAGCAAGAAATATATGATAGATAAGTAGTTGGAAATTGTTGTTATCACTACCCTCATCTTTCTAGCATTATAACTTACTACACTACTTCTGCTATCTAGATATGATTGATGTAACTTTTCTAGTTTCGATCGTCTTTTTTAAATAACACCTTTAAAATTTAATTGCTTACAATTTTATTAGATCGAATAGTTATTATTTGGTATTATTAAATCAAAAATTGACTTAATCAATGGAAGAACGTGATTTCCTCCATGAAATATGTTTGACTGTATTATGTGTAAGTAAAGATGTGAAATTTGCAGGCGTAGTAGATAGTAACGGAAAATTACTTATGGGAGAGTATAGAAAAAATATACAAGGTCCTTTGGTTAAGTCAGATTCTATAAATACACAAAAAAGTAATTCTTTCTTTTTATCCTATTTGGCTCCTGCAATAAAAGGAAGAAATTTTGATTTAGAGCCAGGCAGGGTTCATTTTAAATTGACAGAGTTTGATAATGTAAAGCTAGCCACTACATCATTAACAAACAGGAATGATAGATATCTTTGTGTTTACCTTGAATCATCGTCAACATCATATCAGGAAATAATATCGAAAGTAATAGAAAGTATCTGATAAGAGATATATATATAACAACAAGATTCAGATCTTCCTTTTGGGTTTTGTTGTTATGGCAATACAACAGATATCTAAATAGAACCTAATTCCACATCAAGTCTTCTTCCATCATTAACATTAAATTCCTGATAATTTTATTTTAACAATTTGTGTCTTTAGTGACATGTAAATTAGTTAATATGTTCGCATTAACATTTACTGATTAATAAATTTCTATATTTTTCCGATTAATATAAGAATGAGTAGTTAACTATTGCTAATATATATATGGTAAGTAAAATCAAATCGAAGAAAAGAAAAAATGCAAAACAGACTAAGACCACTAAGAAATCTAAGGCTACTCTAAAAAAGAAGAGAAATGTAAAGAAGACAAGCCCAACAGCACGTCAAAAGAAAGTTTCCAGAGGGACAAAGACAAGAACAAGAACAAGAAGAGCAACAACAACAACAACCTCCGCCACTAACCCAACTACAGAAGAGAATGATCTTTTGGCTGTCCAGAATAATTCATCATTAGCAGAGGATACTGAAAAGACCCATGAAGCTCAAGAAGAATTATAGCCAGAGACTTCCCATATTGATTAATTCATGATGAGGGAATGGAGTATAAAATTTTTTGAATAAATAGATATGAAAACAATAGTTTAAAGTTGGTAAACAGAAAACATAGAGTTGGTTAACTATAAAATAGGTTGGTTAGTAGAGAGGTCACATATTAAGTTGATTTCATAGTAACCATCCTAATAGTTCGGTATTCTATAGGATTCCTATTATAAGACAGAAATCTTTCAAAACTATTTCCGATGCTATATGCATAATACCTGCTTACCACATTATCACCATTATTAATAGCATCAAATAAGGAACTGTTAGCTACTGCAGAACAATCATATGCATTAACTCCTAATGTGACTTCACTATCATCAGGTTCTAAATCTTGAATTTTCGAGCTTGCATATCCTTGAAGTTCGCTTATACTGCATAATGATATTGGTCTAGACCAATAGATAATTCTCTTGTTGATGATTTTTCCTAGAGATGTTGAAGATCAAAATTTAGAACTCAACAAGGGTTTATCTGCTTATTGGAACTGTAGACTCTTTCTTACTTTACCATCATCTAAGATTCAGTAAAATAAATGGTGGCCGTTGAGGTTGTTGTTGTTCGATCTTATTATTACCGATGTTAACATAGCGATCGAAGCGCACGCTCTTTTTTGAACCCTAATTGCAAGACCAGTTGCTGTTGTAATATGCGATTATATATGAACTTCTTTTTCCAAAATCCGAGTATTGTTATTGTATGTAAATGCTATGCTTGTGGGAGAAGGATAACCGTTCAACTAATGCCTCTATCTTTCTGCGTTCAGATTAAGTTATTGATAAATGCTTGTTATATAGTATATAAAAAGTAATATATATGATGTGATCTAAAACCAAAATAGAAATAGAGATAACGATACTTTCAAAAAGTATAAGCTTTTCTCATAGTTATTTAAGATCTATTAATGTTAGATACATTAACTAATATTATCTACATTGTTACTGATGTACACATTACAATGAAATGGAGTTTTAATGATTTTACAAAGTCAGGATTTGCTAAACTATTAAAACCATTTGAGAATTCAATCGATGATATTATTAAGATAACAAGAGCCTTCGGTATAGCTACAAAGGCACATTCAGGACAATTTGGAAATGGCAACAAGGTAGAACCGTATATTAATCATCCACTTAGGGTTGCCCTCATTTTAATAGAAGAGTTAGGCATACATGATGTAGACCTCATTTGTGCTGCTCTTTTACATGATACCATAGAAAAAAACTGTAATAGCAGTATATCGGCAGATCAATTAAGAAAAGAGTTTGGGGACTCTATATATAGTATAGTTCATGCACTCACAAAGCCCAAAATAAGAAATGAAGAGAAGAAAAAAATGTTAAATGAATATTTCCAAAATATCGCAAATAGTTCTGAAGCCATTAGGTACATAAAGCTAGCGGATCGCCTGGATAATATTAGAGGTATGAAGAATTTAATTCATAAGGATAAAATGCTGCGATACAAACTCGAAACTCAGAAGTATGTTGTTCCAATAGCAGAGAAGACAGACGAAAAACTCGCATTTAAATTATCAATTGCTCTATATGAGCTCAAATAGGAGAAGAATATTATTATCATTTCTATTCATCTCGCATTTCACACCTTCCTTCGATATTCTTATTATGGTTGTTCCAATGAGTGATACAACCTATCCATCTATGTTCAGTACAACCACAAATAGGACATATCTTCAGTTTTTCATTTTTTGTCATGATCAATTACCATCGTATTCAACTTTTTCTAATTACCTGTATATAATATATAGTTACTACATATTTTTTATAATCTAATATATAATTATCTAAAGAAATAACTCATCAGTAAATTGGAGCAAGACGAACGAACAAAAGGAAATTCACTATCACTATGTTCGTTGCTTTTTTAGTGATGATTTGTATTTCTATTAGATTTTTATTTTGATATTCTCAAATTGACTTATTGTTCTTTGGTTATCAAAACTAAATTTCCATAGTCAGCCTTACGCTATGTATTATCATTGTTATTTCGATCTGTTAGGTTTGTAATCATATTCTCTAATCTTTCCCTTAATGCTGAATTAATTTTCTGACCATCTACTTTGCCTCTAAGAATCGCCATAATTCGACCCATTAACATTCCAATTGATCCAGTCCCTTTTTCTCTGATAATTGATATATTTTGTTCTAAAATTCTATCGATTGCCATGTTCAATTCTTGATCGGTCATAGATGTTATTCCAAGTGCTGAGATTGCTTCATCAACTGTTTTAACCTCTTTTCTCAAGATCTTTTCAAAAATTAAAATTATTGACTCCTTGGCTATGATACCAGCGTCAAGCTTTTTGAAGACATCCATAACAATATCTTCTGTCAATAGCATTGTATCAAATCCTTGTCGTTCAAGATTAACAAGATCTTCTGTAAGTTTTGATGCCACAAAAGTTGGCTGTATTTTTACTATCATCCCAAGATTTCGGTATTTTGTCTGATAATGAGTTGAGTAATGAATTGTTGATCGGAATGGGTGGTATATCTGTCTCAGGATACATTCTCGCTGCCCCAGATCTTGGCCTACTGAACGAAGTTTTACCTTCCAATGTTGCTGCCCGTGTTTCTGCAGGTACGCCTATTAACGTCATTTTCAACCTTTCAGTTATAGCTTCCAATGCAAATTCTACCTTATCTTTTGGACCGCCTACAATTACGAAAGCATCAATGCCTACAACTAGGTCTAATTTCTTTCTAATTGCTTCAACTTCCTCCTTTGTTATGCCATAGTTTGGCAACTCGTCAGAATGAAATACTCCTCCTAGACCGTAAAATCTAACTAATTCGCCTAGGTGTTTTCCTATTCTAATATCAGGATATGGCTCAAATCCGATTATGCCATCAAAACCTTTGACTCTGATCGCCTTGAAAATGCCATCATTATTATCAGCAAGTGATCTTTTTACTACGTCAGAGTGTGACTTTAATAAAATATCTGTTACATCTTCAATTCTGTCTCCAATTACAATTTCTTCAAGTTTTCTATCTCTTTTTAATTTTTGAGCAATTAGAATCAAACCATGTTGTCTGAGAGCTTCATATTCAATTACTTTTACGAGTTGATCAAGACGCTGCACACCTTTTACCTCGACGATAGCGCCATTCTCTACTGAAATATTAATGTCTTGCCTGATGCTACCAAGTCCTCTGGCAACTTTTTTGCTTGCTCGCAATAGCCTGCCCAATGTGAGTGCAATTTCTGCAATTTCTTCAAGTTTCCCGGTTACTGGCTCAAGTGCAATCTCGACTAGTGGCACTCCTAATCTGTCTAATCCATATTCTTTAATTGTTCCATCATCTGAAATGAGCTTGGCTGCATCTTCTTCGAGACAAATACTTTGTACACCAACCTTTTTATTATTATTTATATTTAGATATCCCCCACTTGCAACCAACATAGTACGCTGAAAGCCACTGGTATTCGATCCATCAATTACGATTTTACGCATGACATGTACTTCATCTATAATCTTAGAGTGGAGCGCAAGTGAAAATATCAATGCAGTTTCAATTGCTTCTTTATTAAC
>JAJNBK010000272.1 GCA_021155845.1 Nitrososphaeraceae archaeon | reverse complement strand
TATAAAATTTCAATGGTGTTACAAAGTGTCATTCAAAAAGGTTGGAGCTGTAATCCTTATAGTATCTGAAATGGAAAAATCGGTATTTTTTTATAAAAACATTCTAGGTCTTCCCATTAAAAGCCAATCAGAAGATTGGACAGAATTCTTCGTTAATGGTACAGTTTTAGCTTTGCATCCAGCGGAGAATAAAAGTAAATTAAAAACAGGAATAAGTATGTTGGTAGGATTTATGGTCAGCGATCTTGAAACTAATGTTAAAAAATTAAAAGAAAATAAAGTGAAATTTTTTAAAGAGCTTAAAGAAGAGCCATTTGGCAAGCACGCTATTATCAAAGATCCCGATGGTCATTTGATATCAATCGCGGAGATAAATACTCAACCGACAGAAGGATTTGATCTGCTAGGATTAATAGGTGCAGAATAGACGTAAAGTATTTTGTCATTTCTATTTATTCCAATTCTAGACAGCTGTGTTTTTGGGTTCATTTATCATGGATTTTCAAATGCTATTATTATTTGCCTCCAAAATTTTTTAGCAATTAAGTATTGTAATTCCGATCACTTCTGCATAGTTAACATCTACGAATTGCACTGTTAAGATATTTGCAAATCCTGTTATTGAGAATCTCATATTATTCATAAACGATAACAACTTTAGTTCAAAAAAATTTAACTCGATTTACAAAGTAATTACATTCTGTTTTTCTATCGTCCTTCGCAGCATACAGCTGTATTAATGTCATTTAATGCTGTCAAGACATCATATTGTACAGATAAGATTTGGAAGTATTTCAATACGTATTAACTAAATACTTATTGTCTTATTTTTTGCAACATTTTGCATGGTTATTGATGAGATACTTGCAAGTTCTAAGGCCAAAATATAATTTGTTCTTATTTTAATAAATATGTAATATATAGTATTCACAAAAATTTAAATCTTAACTAAAAAATCTTATACAAGACTCATAATATGAAAGGGACGTTTTAGCTATGATGTCTAGATATTCTAAATCGTATGTTTTAAACTTGATATCATCTTTATATGTATTTTAATATACATACAAACAGCATATTTACATAAATATACTAATCAACAATTATTAATCATAAATAGAATGATAGTTCCAATTGCCGATGACTTGAAACGTATTGCTAAAGGCGAAATTCTATCTGATAATTGGAGTAGGAAAATTTATTCTGTTGATGCAAGCAGTCACTCTATAATACCATCTGTCATTGCTTGTCCATACGATGAGTACGATATAGAAAAAATATGCCAATATAGTTTTTCCAAAGGTATAGCAATAACAGCGAGAGGAGCAGGAACTGGTCTTCTTGGCCAATCTCTTTCTGACGGCATCATCATTGATGGTGTCGTTAAGGGTAGATTAGATAATGAATTAAAAAAGAGAGGAAAACTTTTTCCACCTGATCCTGCAAGTAGTAACTATTGCACTATTGGCGGCATGATTGCAAACAATTCAAGCGGAGCTCATTGTCTAGGTTACGGCAGCACAATAGATTTTATTGAAGAAATAAATGTTGTTTATTCGGATGGTAGTTTTGGGTATATTAGAAGTAATAATGAATTTGATGATAAGATAGCCATATTATTACGATTATTGTCTCCTTATGCAAACTTAATTCAGGAGAGATATCCCAAAGTAACTAAGAATTCGTGTGGATATCGCCTAGATGCTGTAATAAATAGCCAAAAGCTTGCCCCTCAAAAAATATTTGCGGCCTCAGAAGGAACACTAGGAATTGTAACCTCTGTGAAGTTGAAAACTCTTAATGTTCCATTGTACAGTCATCTATTAGTTTTAGGCTTTGAAGATTTGTTATCTGCTGTGTCTGTTGTTCCGCTCATATCGAAATTTTCTCCTGTCGCTCTGGAAATGCTTGACAATACGGTTATTCGTCATGGGGATAATACACTAAGACTTTCACAAAAGGACGGTTGTCTATTGTTTGTAGAATTTGCCGGGGATAATCATGTTGACGTCGAAAGAAAACATACTCACTGTAGAAGCAAATTATCTGGTAAATGTAATACTCTGGAGAGTGTATCAGATGATAAGAGTAGAACGAGGATATGGGAAGCAAGAAAAAATGCCTTAAATCATATTATGAAATTGACAATTGGAAGTAGACGACCTATAGGTTTGATAGAAGATACAGTAGTCAACCCAAATCTGTTGCATGATTACACACAATACTTGCAGCAAATGTATATGGATAATAAATTAGAGTATGTGATGTATGGTCATGTAGGAAATGGAAATCTTCATACGAGGCCACTAATAGATACGAGCTCGCCTAGCGAGGTCGAATTGATAGAAGGACTTGCTCAAGAAGTCTTCAAAACAGTAATAAGAAATAGAGGAACAATTACGGGAGAACATGGAGATGGTTTGGTTAGGGTAAAGTATATCGAGTCTATGTATGGCAGCGACATCTTTTCACTTTTCAAAGACGTTAAGAAACTATTTGATCCTAAATCTGTTATGAATCCTGGTAAGAAAGTTATTTAATTAGAATATGAATAAGATATAACATATATCATGCAATTGAATTTAAACTTTGGGAATTTGTAGCCAGCTTAAGCATGAGATTGAAGAAAGAAATAATATTGATAATATTAAAAAAAAATTTAATTATATTACCCCAAAGATGTATCGAATTTATTTACCTCATACCCAGAAGAGAAAAAAGATTTGATCGTGGCAATAATAAATTAGCTAATGATTGTTATAAAAATGATGAATAAAGACAATATTGCTTCGCCAATATCCTAGACATATAAAGATACAATCACCAAAATAGATAGAGCTTTCAACTATTTTATTTTCTTATTTTAGCTCCTATATAATATAAAATGGATTACATAATAGAATCAGTTAAGATAGACAATATGCGAAGATCAAGTATCTAAAGAATATATAAAGAATATACTATTAATATACAAACGAAGAAGAAATAATGTCATACGTGCCATTATCTCTGTCTGCATATGTTGCGAAAAGAAATAAGAAGAGGCAGTCAGACATATTCCAAAAATCATTCTCAATTTGCTGGGATATAATATTCTCTAGTTTATCAAATAATAATAATAATAAGATTTAAAAAGTATATTATCCATGAGTTATATAAAATTTATTATTATTAGTAAACCAAAAAAATTTGGTGTCATATGTACCTAATAACTCAGAAGCTGGTGAGGTAAAGTTGATAGGTCTGATCTATCAATCATCTGAACGTTAGATGGTAGATTCAAAAAAATTAAAACTAGAAGTTGAAATCGAAGTTGATGTTCCCCTTGACATTGTAGAAGATAAGAAGAGAATTAAGGCAGTAGAAGATGGCCTAGGACAAAGTATCTCTAAGGGCTTGTATGAACAGGGCGTTTCTTTTAAGGTAAAAAAAATTACTTCCAAAGTGGAATGATCTAAAAAATATGTTACGTTGATTCAATTTTTGTTATCCATAATTAAGCACTTAATCTATACAAAAAGATACTTTATAGCATAACCTATGAAAGTATCGTCATCATAGTCATTTGCATTTTTTGCAAACACATAACGTCAAATAACTTGTATCTAATTTTTGATTTACTTATCTGGATCAGCAGTTGATTACTGATACAAATAGAAAATGTTATCTTCACAATATCTCAGAAAAGAGCCTTCCATCAATTCTTATAATACTTCTTATTTTCTCATGCTCTTTGCCGTCAGGCATTTTAATTATGGCTAATGCTACATTATTTTTTGGTTTCTTTTCTTGCTCATTCGAAGTCATTTTCCTTTAATTACTGAGAAATAGATGTTTATAAAACCACATGGATAGTAATTAAACCAAAATGAATTTTTTCTAGGAGAAAACGCATAAGCACAATATGGATATAGATAAATACGAATATACGAATATACAATTCATCTCCTATACAAAACGATATCAATGAAGTAACCTTTAATTGTGTTTGAAAATCTATTCAATTTGGATTCGACTATAAGACATGGTTATTTTTTTCTCACTTCAACTGGGCGGTCTTTTCGCTCCAGGAGGTTCGGATACAGGAAATCCTCTGATGTATATTCTTTGGTTTGCTCCTATCATTATATTAATGATGTATGGTCAGAAGTTTCAATCATGGATGATTTTAAGTGACGTTTCAAAATCATTGAATAAATTGAGGACTATGAAAGATGGAGCAAGAAAAGAAACCATTGATTATATTAGAACATCAATAAAGCCTTCACATGATCCTAGCAGCAAAATTGACAAGTTCTTAGAATACTTTACAATTATGCCAGTTGATCTCGATCCAAATGGCATCATGAATAAGCTTAACCATCTAATGAGGACTAGAGATGAAAGAATTCGAACAGAAGTAAAAAAATTGGCTAGTATTATGACAGAGGCTGAAGCCTCCCGTATAGAAAATATCTTGGAGGCAGCAACAGCACTAAATATGATTTATAAGGTTGTTAGGCATTTTTACTTAATGGGCAAGCGGACAACAAGCATGTTTGTACTTGTACAACTGCAAATGGTTATGCCGCTTTTATTGCAAGAAGCAGAAGCATTACAAAATGCAATAGGCGCATTC
>JAJNBK010000271.1 GCA_021155845.1 Nitrososphaeraceae archaeon | reverse complement strand
GGAGGACAATTTGGTGAAATGAGAACAATGATGCAGTATTTGTTTCAGAATATGAATTTTAGAGGCGATGCGACCCCGTACAAAGACTTGCTAAGAAGTATAGCAACAGAAGAAATGGGTCATGTAGAACTTGTGGCAAATACTATCAACGTTTTATTAGAAGGAGCATCAGTACCATCTGAACAACCTGAAGATCTTCCGTTAGCAGTTGCCTTAGATTCACCAAATATACATCACTTCCTAGTTGCCGGACAAAGTTCAAGACCGGTAGATGCTGCTGGAAATCCTTGGACTGCTACCTACATATATGATAGTGGTAACCTGGTTCTAAATATGATATACAACCTGATGCTTGAAGCGACCGGTAGACTTCAAAAGTGTAGGCTTTATGAGATGAGCAATAATAAAGCATTTAGGGCTACAGTATCTTATCTAATAGTGAGGGATCTTGTTCATGAAAAAGTGTTTGCAAAAGCATTAGAAGCCTTAGGTGTACAATGGAATAAGGCATTGCCAATACCTAGAATAAACACTTCAGGAATGAAAGAAGTCAGAGAATTAGAAAGGCTCAACTTACACAATCAAATGTGGACCTTCACAAATGGCGGCGAACCTTCGGGATTAGCAGATATATTCAAGGGCTCATCACCTTTTGATGATGGAGGCAATTTGGAAGTAATAGAAGGTCATCCTGAGGGCGCAAACATACCGTTTATGCCAGATGCGCCGCAAGAATTTGCTTCTGGACTAGATGCAGACTTGAGAAAATTGGCTCAGCAAGTAAGAGTAAAATGATCTATGAAGAAATAGAAAATAAATAAACCATATTTTTTATCGGGATTTTCTTTATAAGAATATACTTTTACTATCCTGTGACCTAGGTGTAGCAAGAAGGAGAGAAGTGCAGAGCTTTTAGACAATTAATGGCATCATCTTGAACCTAAGTAGCTGAACATATTTGTAAATATCATATTAACCAAAGTAAACTATGGTTAGGATAGAAAAGGATGATGACACCAGAAGAATACTAGAAGCCTTATTAAATGAACTCTCATCAAGAAAGCTATTAGAGCCTAGTACAATTCAAGATATAGTTAATGAAGGTAGAACGAATGTCACCACATCTTATGCTACGCTTCCTCAATTTTATGTAGAGTGAATATTCCGATAATCCACAGGCTAACAAATTACTAGGATCGCCCTAAAGTCAAATCGGAAGCTATAGCTTCCATGGACATTCTTCGATAACGATAAAAATCTTTTTACATTAGACTTGACTTTATTTACTTTGCTGCTTGTCTTCAAAAGGAAAACGTATCTTAATTTTAGGAGCAGGATTTGGAGGGTTAACAGCAGCTAATTTACTTCAAAAAAATCTTTCTACACCCTCTGCACCAATAGATCACCAAATAAGTATTGTTGATCAAAAGGACTATTTTATGATGGGACTTGTAAATTTATGGATCTTAAATGGAATAAGAACACTTGAAGATTCTAAAATTGCTTTGAATAGGTTAGAAAATAGAGGAATAAGATTTCTAAATGGTGAAGTAACAACAATTGATGTCGCTTTAAAAACCGTCACAATCAGAGGATCTTCATCCCTTAAAATAGGTTATGACTATCTGGTAATAGCATTAGGATCAGAATTTGCGCTTGAACAAATCAGTGGATTCCTAGAAAATGGAGGCTTTAATCTGTATGATGCAGAGCAGGTTCCAAAACTAAGAGAAAAGATACTTTCTTTAAAGAGCGGGAGAATAGCAATATGTATAACATCTATTCCATATAAATGCCCCCCCGCACCATTTGAGGCATCTTTGCTTATCAATGATATTTTAGTTAACAATGGGGTAAGGGACTCAATTGATGTCGATATTTATACACCAACCCCAATTGCTCTACCTGTGGCCGGCGCAAAAGTGAGTCAAGATGTAATTAATCTACTTACTAATAATCATATTACTTTCCATCCATTACATAAAATAATATCGGTATTAGATAGGAAAGAGATAGAGTTTGAAAATGGAAGAACAGTAAATTATGATTTGTTGATAGGGATTCCTCCTCACAAAGTACCTGAAGTAATAAGAAATTCTGGTCTGATAAAGCAAGGACGGAATTGGATTAATGTAGACAAGTTCAGCCTTAAGACAGATTATGAAAATGTCTTTGCAATAGGGGACGTAACTGAAATTAAAGTGAATGAAAATATCGCTATCCCTAAAGCTGGAGTATTTGCAGAAGCCCAAGCAAAGGTAGTTAGCCAACAAATTATCAATGAAATCAAAAACGATAAGAACAAACAGTCATCACCACAATTTGATGGTAAGGGTTTCTGTTTTATGGAAGTTGGAAATAAAAAGGCAGGATATGATAAGAGGAAAATAGATTTCGAAAGAAGTAAAGTAAATGAGTGGTTATCATTATAGTTTTCTGTTTGCATGAAAAATCTTCTTCCTTCAGTATGTACCCCAATTGGTAGGCCCAGTTCAAGTTCAGACCCTACAGCAGCAGTGGAAATTGACCGTGTTGCTATTAGTTTCACTATTGCTCCATACTTGCTGTCTTAATCATCACCATTCTTTTGAAGAATGCTTAGGCCATGATCTAAATGCAAATCTGGGGCAAGAATGAGAGGAGGTTATCTATGGTAGAGGGAATGAGGATCAAGAAGGAGGAGATGAGAATAGATGTGCCATATGTAACTCAAGAATTGATGAATTGGATATTGTGCTTGCGGAGGTAATTTAGGGTAAGTTAGACTAACCTACCAGAGTATCCCAGTTTTTGGTCACCTTTTAAGTCGATTGAAGAGTTTAGACCTAGAATTGTGTTCCACCTTCTAATAGAAAAGATTGATATTCCGACGTCTTGGTAAAATAGCAATGGCTAAATGCACAAAATGTGGAGCTGATATTACTTCGACCGGCTACGATACAGAAGAATTAAAACTACCTAATGATGCTGCTGGATACGTAGTTTCATGCAAGCAATGTAAGACTATCCTTGGAATAGTTCAAGAGAAATAATGCTTGCAATGTGATGTCTGAAGTATTAAATCAAGCAGAAGGAAGAATAGGTAATGATAACAATAAAATATTGATAGACATATCCAACCCACTAGCTTCCTAGTTGAAGAGATTATGAGAGATTTTTAAGTTAATAAGGTTGAACTTCTAACTAGCCCAGAAATAGGGCTACTCTCCCTCCCCTTTATCTGCTCTATGTTTTATTATATTTGATTACTATCCTAATTTATGCTAATGCATGAGTATATTTCAGATATCCATTTTCCATATAGTGAGTGCATAGATTGTAGAAAGAGAAGTGCTCATATTTGTACTAGATGTCATTATTGTTATTCCTGTCACCCCAATATTGAGAGGTTAGAAAAAATGAAAAAATATACTCAAGTAAGCTACCAAACACCAAAGCAACTATTTACGAAGTACAAAAAGAATGGACAACCAAGATGATAAGATGCAAAATGACGAAGAAAGACAAATACATAGTATGAACACAATGGATGTTAATTCGAGAATATAGAGATGGGAGAACTCCTTTTAGGCTGTTCTGGCTGGAATTACGGCGATACTCCGGATAAAGGAGGTTGGGTTGGAATATTCTATCCTGACAGGAATACAAAGCGGCTCAGATACTATTCACAGTTTTTTGATACTGCAGAAATGGATTCTATATTTTATGAGAAATTCTATTCTCATATGACTAAAGGTACATTCATTGGAATGGTCAAAGCTACTCCAGAAAACTTCCAATTCTCAGTAAAGGTACCGGAAATAATTACGCATAGGAAAAGGTTAGAGGTTGGAAAAGGAGCTATAACAGATTTCGAAATATTTCTTGACAAAACTTCTCCTCT
>JAJNBK010000270.1 GCA_021155845.1 Nitrososphaeraceae archaeon | reverse complement strand
GATGTCATAGGAGACAATATAGCGACAATTGCCTCGGGCCCGACAGTACCTGACAATTCCACCTTTAAGGACGCGGCATTCATACTACAGAAATATCATATATTTGACAATAATACTTTAGAAAAATCATCGATATTTACCATAGTAAAGAAGGGTGTAGAAGGGTCAATTGACGATACTCCAAAGCCCGGAAACTCTCTCTTCAATAATGTGTATAATTTTTTAATAGGTAATAATACAATGGCATGCAACAAAGCCGTTGAATCCCTAAGAAAAAATAATATCCAATTAAATAAGAGAAGAGAGAACGGTAAAGGAGGAAGAAATCAAGAAGCAATTTTATCAGCAGCAATGAAGTGCCGGTTTGAGGATAGAGATGATATTACCATAGTCTCTATGGGAACCGATGGAATAGATGGTAATTCAATGGCAGCAGGCGGTCTCCTGACTCCTAAAACTCTATATTTAATTCAAAAAATGAATATTAATCTAAAAAAATATCTAACAAACCACGATAGCTTTACTGCTTTAAAAAAAATAAATTCGTCCTTAATTAGTGGACCCACAGGTACTAATGTAAATGACATTGCAATTATTTGCATAATGAAGAAGAATCTTAAATCGGATAGATGATGACTATTCGTAATCTCATGTGAATTAGTGATGTAATTAGGGTACCTTTTTTAATAAAAACGCCTGTACCTCAATGAATTTACCTATTTTTTAGCAGCTAACTGAGCCAACTATTGCTAACTCTATATCGATATTGATATAATTCTTAGAATAATGTCTTTTAAAATTTAAAAACGCTAACTCAACATCTTATCGTATATATATGGCTACAATTATTGACACAGACAGAAACATTATCCATATTTTTTCTTTATTCTGCAAATACACTACAAAAAGTCAATTTTTCGTTCATTTAAAAGAATAATTGAAATTCTTTTATATATATAGTAAATTTTAGTTATATGTAAATATTTAAGAATTATTATTCTCCATATTACTGATAATGCTATGTAGACTATCGAACAAACTTTGATAATACTATATAATTTTATTTCTATCAGTTATTCTTTGGAGGCTTTGAAAACATATTGTTAGTGTTCGTATGATAAGTTGCACCAGATGCCATTTCACAATCAAAGCCATTTAATCCAACAACTGACATTCCGTCACTCATTTCTTTATCATTGACTTGGATAACCACGCCTTTAGTAAAATCAATGGCTCGTAATGCTTTCACAATATTGGCAGGCTTTCCAATCTGAATTGCAGTAGCCTGAGTTTTTGGAAAAACACCTTCCTTCTGTTTGATAGTGTAATACCGTTCAATCATCTCCAGGTCAGGCCTTCCATTATTCCAATTAAGCTTCTTGTTTTCAAAAATACCGTTTATTAGCTCGTAGAACGTGTTTGCACCTTCAGAATTTACTACTGCAATATGAGGTATCTTTTTGATCCAACCCCACTCATACAGTTCCATAAAGGCCTTACCACAACTAGAGGTATTACCTAGCGCTCCACCAGGATAAACGATCCAATCGGGAGGATTCCAATTTAGATATTCCATTACTCTATAAACAATTGTCTTTTGTCCTTCGAGGCGAAATGGATTGACAGAATTAACCGTATATCCTGAAAATTCCTTTGCGTTTTTTAATGAGCTAGACAAAGCATCATCAAAATTGCCGTCAACTTGAATTACTTGAGCTCCGAATTGAAATGCCTGACCCAATTTTCCAGGAGCAACTTCTCCCTTTGGAATATAGACATCACATTCCATGTTTTCATTTGCCGCATACATAGCTGCAGAAGCAGATGTATTACCAGTAGAGGCACAAATTAATTTTTTGACATTCAACATTTTGGCATGAGTAACAGCTGTTGACATGCCATTATCTTTAAAAGATCCGCTCGGATTATATCCTTCTGGTTGTAACATAAAACAATTGTGTTTCATATCTGCATAATCGGCCACCTTGCTCATTTGATAAGGTCTTGATAACCTTCCTTCTGCACCATCTAAGGAAACAAGCACCCTTGCACACTCATCAAAATTTTCGATATCAATTGCAGGAAAATTTATTAAGTCACGAAAACGCCAAACCCCACTTTCATTGTAGATGTTCCCTCCGTGGTTTCTTCGTTCATAAAAGATATCGATAAGACGCCTTGACGGACGCTCACCATATTTTATATCAAGAAGAGAACCGCAAGTACACCTGTATATGTCATTATTGATCTCATAAGTGAAACCACATGATAAATTGATACATTTTTTTATAGCCTGCGAGCGCATCTGTACAATTCTTGTCAATTCTTATTTAGACCTTTTTATAAACTTCTTTCTGAGTATTAAATTGATGTGACAGTCAACAGCATTACAAGCGTTCATCTTAATGAGTAGTTGTTGTTGAACTAGAACCACAATCTTAGATAGGATTAACTGTAAAATATGAAGTGCATTACCAGGATATTCTTATTCTATCTAAAAATTACTTTCTTTGTGAGGGCTTCTCAAACATCTTCAGTATTTGTTGTATTACTCCATCCATGTCATCCTCTTTAACTTCCGGATATAAAGCATGTTTTAAAAGGTTGTTCACTGTTGTCGATATTTCTGAACTAACTTCATCAAAACTGTCCATGTCACTGTAGCTCTGTTGGTATAATCTTCTTAGTCTCATCGCATACATTTGAGTCTGCTCATTCATATTCACGCTATAAGTGCGATTATTTACTTTGATCTTTTCTTTTATCATTCAGACTTCTAGTTGTATGAGATGTTTAAAAAACTTCCCACAGTAGAATCCCCCTTATAAAGACAGACATATGAATTCATTCTTTATAAGACGAAGAAAATTTGATAGCATTCTTCAATGTTGTGTATTATACATAAATTTCGAAGAGTTTGCTCGAATATTTCTAAACTCGAAATATGAAATATATATATATATATATTATTCAATTCTTTAATTAAATATTCGATATAATGATATGCAGCAAGTTACATAAACAATCTATATTTCCGATGTTCACTGTATTCTACGTAAAAGATTTGCTATATCATTATCAATTCGCTATATAATTCATATAAAGAAAAGCTGTTCCTCTCGTCCTATGGAGAGCCTTTTTTATTATATGCTTTGTATTATGCACAAATTATCTTCGTGATTCTCAATTGGAATTAAAGCAAAAATATAATATGATCCATATGATAGTGCATTGCAAGAAAATGATTGTAATAATCTGAAGTCAGAGTTAGCTGAGAGCGTCAAGAGAAACTATGCTGATGCATTATTACTATCAGGTGGCTTAGATAGCAGTATTCTCGCAAACATAGTGAATCCAAGATACAGTTGGACAATTGCTTTCGGAAAAGATGCAATGGATCTAAGTTTTGCTAGAACTGTGGCTACAAAATATTGCAAAAAACACACGGAAGTAATTTTAACAGATGTTGAATTATTGAATATCATCAAAGAAATTATTAAACTCTTCAAAACATTTGATCCTATTGAAATTAGAGAAGGAATTTCAACAATAATGACTGGAGATGGCGGTGATGAATTATTTGCTGGCTATAATTACCTCAAGCGTTATTTCTTTAATATCCAAATGCTAAAAGCCGAAGTGCAACGACTTTGGGATACAATGCATTTTTCGTCAAGGATAATCGGTAGGAATCTTGGAATGAATGTAAAGACGCCTTTCCTAGATAATAGATTTATTTGTTATGCTAAATCTATCGATATTGTTAAATTAATAGGAGAACATCTGAACGATTCGTGGGGCAAATTCATTTTGAGGAAGTGTTATGAACAGGAGCTAGGCAATGAGATAGTATGGAGACCGAAACTAGCACAAGAACAAGGAGCAGGAGTCATAAACATTCGTGATCTCCTTATCAAGAATTTGGATGATGGATCATATAAACAGAATACAACCAAAGCATTATCCGAAGGAGTAATCATTAAAGATAAAGAACAACTTTATTATTACTCAATTTTTAGGATGTATTTTTCTCCTCCTAAAGAGGAAGAATGTTTATCCGTTCGCTGTCCTAAATGTAATTGCTGTTTTAAATGGAAAGGTAGGTTTTGTAGAACTTGTGGATCTTTTCCTGTTGAACCACGTGAAGTGTAATTGCGGTAGCTTTCATGATATTCATCTGTACCCCTTGTCCACTGTTACTCCGGTGACAGAGATCTGTGTTACAGTGTGACTTTTATTCCATTAACAAATGTTTATTCAGGAGGCATGTAATCAATATGTCATTTGGTAATAAGTGGATAAAACCACAAGGCGAAAGTGTCAGTAATAAATTTTTAGAAGGAATTAAGCCGCAAGCTCCTTTGAAACCAAGAATAGAAGAAGCACAGAAAAAGTTACAGATGCAAATTTCAAAATTGGAATCAATATCATCGAAGATGGATGAAAAGGACCATCTAATTTTCAAACGCGTAGTTCATGCGATGCAGAATCATGATAGTCAATATGCCAAAATATTATCTAACGAACTCTCCCAGATCCGAAAAATGAATAAAATGGTAAGCTCCGCTAAATTGGCTTTGGAACAAATACAATTACGATTGAATACAATTACAGAATTAGGTGATGTTGTAATAACGCTGAGTCCGGCCATGTCTGTAATAAAGGGAATACAGGGAGGGCTTTCATCTATGATGCCTGAAGCAGACCAGTCATTTGGACAGATTTCTGATTTGCTTGGTAGCATTATGGCAGATTCAGGTCAAATCCCCACGACAGAAATAGGTGCATCTACTGGATTAAATGAAGATTCAATGAAGATCATCGAGGAAGCAAGCGCAATAGTAGAACAAAATATGAAGGATAAGTTTCCTGACCTTCCAAGCGGTACTGTTGAATCGCAAAAGAGTGAGGCATCACTATATTAAGAATAATAACATAACGTCCTAAATTTTTCTGTTACCACCAGCAATTTTTTTAACTTCCTTTTTTATTCTCGATATTGTAGGATAACTATATCCCTTCTGTCTGTAACTCCTAATCATGGTTTTCCAATTGTTTAATCTCCATCTTGCTTGATCATAACTTACCATATGCGTTTCTAATTTTACTATGCTCTTTCTGCCAGGCATCAGATAGCCTCCTGCTATTGCAATGTTGCGGCTATATGCAAACCTTAATCCAAATAGAATCATTTCAGGCGTCAGATATTCAAGGTATGAACGCATTTCTTTACTCTGCTCCTTTGTTAATTTTACTTTAAATATAAACTCGTTCACTTGTATGTAAATGTGATACTT
>JAJNBK010000269.1 GCA_021155845.1 Nitrososphaeraceae archaeon | reverse complement strand
TTCTAATGCAGCAGTAATTATACGTCAATTTGGAACACCAGAAATGCAGATGTCTCTGGACAAAATTAAAGAAACTGCTAGAACGGCGCAATCAATAATCGAATCTTTTAAGGACCCACAGATGGTGAAGAACCTAGAAAATCTTCGCATAACAGCTGAGGCTATGGAAAATATCACTGTGAAAGTTGAAAAGATGGTAAAAGAAATTAAGCAGACAGGTGTAATTGATGAAGCAAGCACAACTATTAAGTCAGTCAGAATTAAGATGGATTCAGTAGAAAGTAATCAAAACTTTGCCGGGATTAGCTCTGCAATAAGAGAAATGTTAGAATCAATTGCTGGTCTAGTAGAAGAATTAAAAATTACAATTGCATCTTCTAAAAAAACAGGAACTATTTATACCGCTGAGGAAGCAGTAAGGGAAGCATCGAAAACCTATAAAAATATAAAAGATTTAAAATAGCCTATATGTCTGTTCAAGATATAGATCTTATGTAGCAAGGATTGTTAAATAGCAATGATTCTTTCAATATATAAAGAGCCTTTTCAGCAAAACCTAATAAATAGTAAAAATATCTGTGTATTTTAAAAGAAATAGCGCTCCTTTTATAGTAGGACTTCATATATATATATATTATGTCACATTCAGATACTGCCAGTACTGATACAAGTACGACCTATACAACTAGAAGAACAAGAATAAGAGATATGACTCCTGAACAAACTGCTGAAGCTATTAAGAATGTTGCTAAAAATATTCGTGAAACATCATACAAGATGCGAGAGGCAGTAAAAGCTATCCGTCAGAGTGGTGCAATTGACGAGCTCACAGAGGCGGTTCGTGAAGCTTCGATAGCAGCTCGCGATACTGCTAAAGAAATTAGCGAAACTGCAAGAGATATGAGAGAGCGTGGTATAATAAGAGAGACTATTGATGCAGCTGAGGAAACTAACGTAGCAGCTCGCGAGACTGCACAGACAGTACGGGAAACCGTAAGCAAAACACAGCAACCACAAACTGCAACAAATCAATCCCAACTCACTGAAAACATTCCGCGAAGGAAAAAATCGGAAACAACATCACTCTAGGTTTATTACAAAGGCTGCATTAGGATATTGTCATCAAAGTATTGTATAATATTTTAAAATCTGAGCAATGTGCTCTTGTTTGCAACATTCACTGCTATCAATTATTAGTGTCTTGGTTGAAAATCTAATTAAATTATCATAAAAGTATACTAATAGAGTATCTCACAATTAAGCGAACATAGTCAAAGTAGAAGAGATAATATAATAATACTATTTATACAAAAAAATCTAACTAACTTTGATGAACGATAAAACAAAGAAGTATACGGTGAAATGCCAAGTATGTGGTAAAGAGATTGGAGACACATCAAAGCCAGATTTTGCAGAACAACATATTAATGAAAATCCAGGTCATCTAGAATACAGAGTAATTGTAGAAATGATATCACCTGCTGTTCCAGATCCTCAACCAACTTTAAATGCAGCCAATGTTCCGCAAAAGTAATGGGTTGGTCACAATTACCATCATAGTTACAACAACTGGAAGTATAAAAATTAGCAGCTGTTTCTGCTGGCATCAAATAATAGCCAAAGATTAGCTTTAATAACTTTTAATTACTAATTCTAAATATGTCAGAGAATATAGAAAGCGATGATTCAGAAATAGAAGAAGAAGAAGAAGATGAGAAAAATAGAAAAGAATTACAAGAGAGAGCAGATGCACGCGCAGAAGAAAAAGGAAAAGGATAATCAGCAGAAGAAGGAGTAGAGATAAGAGAAAAGAAAGCCGTAAATAAGGAAGAAGCTAATTTTAGCTTTGTTCTGTTCCATAGAGCTGCAAACTTTGGCATGTATTCATTGCCGTTGTAAGAGCTTTCCATCTAAACCATAATTTTTCATTTATCATTTTTGTTTTATAAAGACGAAGTATAAATTCAAATAAATCTATGAATGCTACTATAATATAGTATTCATGGAGTATTGACTAGTGCAAAACGTTCTGCATAAAGAGGAATTTCTTTAGCCATTTTTGAAAAAACTTTTTCGTTCAAGTTTAATCATTGCTTCCATTATTCTAGCATATATTTGGTATTCGCTTTGTATTGTATCTATATAATTTTGTTTTACTTGTTAAACTATAAGTTTAGTACTGCAAATTTATTTGGCAATAGTAAGTCTCTAATCAAGGCAGATGGGGGTAAACAAGATGATTTTATAGTAATGGGTTGGTAGCTTTGAAGGAGAACCAATGACTGTAGTAATGAGTTAATTATGATACAATACAGCACCTATTTTGAAAAATAGAAAATATAGTATCAATAAATTAAAGGCGGGCTCGAAAAAGTTTAATGTCTTATTTACAAAGTGATATCAACGATGAATCCTCATCATAAAGTATTAGTCATTTTGACTGCTATCATTATAGTTGGGCTAATTGCTATTCCAATTGGTAATCAAAGGTTTATTGATAGAGCAATAGCACTTGAAGTATCATTTATTGTATTAGCTATACTTGTCTG
>JAJNBK010000268.1 GCA_021155845.1 Nitrososphaeraceae archaeon | reverse complement strand
CTACTACTTATCGTCGTCACTGATTTTACACCTATCTATTATTTTTGAATAAAGCTGTTTGCAAGAATAAAGGCAGTTGTGATATCTTAATTCTTTCTTGCTGCATTGTATCTCTGTATCTAACTGTAATTGTATCATCTTCCATTGTTATTTTATCAACTGTTACGGCATAAGGAGTTCCTATCTCCTCTAATCGTCTATACCTTCTACCTATCGAGCCAGATTCATCATAAAAAGTATCAAATTCTCTTTTAAGTTCAGAATAGATTTTCTGAGCTTTTTCACGTAGTCCGTCCTTTGTCATCAAAGGAAGTATTCCTAACAACACAGGCGCAAGATAAGGTTTGAGTTTTAGTACAATTCTGTCATCGTGTTCCTTGTCTTCAAAGTAAGAGTGTTCTAAAATTGTGAAAATGCTTCTGTCTATTCCCATTGAAAGCTCAAATACATGGGGTAAGACCTTTTTCTGATCTGATGGGTCAATTACTTCGAGATTCTGTTTGCTTGTAGAAGCATGACCCTGAAGATCATAGTCAGAACGATAGTTGCATGCAACAAGTTCCAGCCAACCAGTGCTTGTCTCGACTTCAAAATCAAAGGCTATTGTTGAGTAAAATGCCTTCTCAGTATTAGTCAGTCGCCTAAAACGAGTGCGTTTCATATCTATTCCAGTTTTTGCATAGAATTCATTCAAGAGAGCAAGATAGTATGCTACTAATTTATTTGGCAAAAGTCCCTTTCTAATGCCTTCATCTGCTGTCAGTTCAATTGATGATGTTCCATCATAAAGTCTCAAAGTTGTATTTTTAATTTCTTCGAATCTTGGCAAATCATTCAATTTCTGTGGATTACAAAATACTTCGATCTCTGCTTGATAGAATTCTCTTAGTCTTAGCAAGCCTTGTCTTGGAGCTATTTCATTTCTGAAACTTTTACCTACTTGAGCAATTCCTAGAGGTAGTTTTCCTCGCATAGTTTTGAAAATTCGAGCAAAATCAACAAAAATTGTCTGACAGGTCTCTGGTCTTAGATAAGCTTCCTCCTGAGCTGGACCTATGTTAACCTTAAACATCATGTTAAATCGCTTAACAGAATCTAATTCCCCATTACAATTTGCGCATTTCAAGTCATGTTTCTTTATAATTACATCCATCTCTTCGTTGGTCATTCCTTCATGAACGTCCTCACCAATTTTTTCTGTGATATATCTATCTGCTCTAAAAATGGATTTGCACTTTAAACATTTGACAATAGGATCCGTAAAATTGTTAATATGTCCTGATGCAATAAAAACGCTCTTACTCATGATTTGAGACCCATCTATTTCCATCATTCCATCACGTCTAACAAGTTCTCTTCTCCATAGATCGATAAACTTATTCTTCATATTGACTCCTTGTGGACCATATTCCCAGAAGCCAGCTGGAGCATCAGCATAAATTTCACAACTTGGAAAGTAAAAACCTCTTTCAAGCGCCAACTTCATTATTTCTTCGTAATAGATCATCTTCTCTAGAACTCCTCAATCACATGTTTTAAATTTACTGTTGTCTATCTTAATATGATTCTCTAGTTTCATTAATTGATGAACGATTAATATATATCTATTCAGATATTTAATTTGAATCAATTAATGCTCTATATATATTGAAAATGCTATTACTATAAGCGGAAATTTTGTAATTATGCCAAAATTTGATGCGATTACCATTTTATTTACAAATAAAACGTCACTCTGATGTTTTCCAAGCAGCAGTTATGCTCATTGGAGCCCCATAAGAATTTATGTAACCTTTTAACTCAGCAGTTGATTACTTTAACTGCTATAATTCTAATTTTTGTTAATTACCTAACAACAACAACGATAGATCCTGTTTATGTGGATTCGTATCTATTTGAAAAGTGGTCATTTATACAATAATATGCATTGACATTATCGGAAAGATTTGATGAATAACATATATCTACAACAACTGAATTTTGGCGTATTTGCTGGTATCACATTTTCGTAAAGGTCTTTAAAACCTCTCTCTTGTGCAATATATCAACTTACTACATATTCATGTTGGATTATTACTCAATATTTAAAATGATATTGCAGCCAATTTTATTTTTTATCAGTTGAATTTCATGTGTATTGGTGGTGATGACTGCAACATGAAAACTCATTTTAGGATAAATGATATGGCTAAAATGTAACAATTAACTGCTCTAATCTTACGTGGCGTTTTTATTCTAGTATGAAGAGAAACTTGCAATAGACATTGTCTATAAAACTTGGAACAAGCGATCTAGCAAAATATCCATTTCTAAATGAGGCTTCAGATTACATTCGAGAAACACATTTCGATTTTGAAGAATTTAACCGGCCTGAAATGAGTCATATTATTGACAGAGCAGTAGAGAGAATAGAGACAGAAATAACCAAGGGCTCAATCTACGAGAAATTAGACAAGTATGAGATAGAAATACTTACATTTCTTGTCACACTCATGATCGCAAAATCTATAGGCATTGAATCCATACTCAAGAAGTATTCATTGTTTGAAGCA
>JAJNBK010000267.1 GCA_021155845.1 Nitrososphaeraceae archaeon | reverse complement strand
TTATTTTAAGAGAAGTTCTGATACAGGTAATTCATTTAACACTACAGAGAACTTGAGCAACACTAATGGTAGCTCAACCGATCCGCAAATAACTGCGACGGGAAATAATGCTTACATCGTATGGAGCGATACTACAACAGGAAATGGTGACATATACTTTAAATCAATTACAGATAACGGAACTTCATTTTCATTCCCGAAAAATTTAAGCACAAACCTTGATGGACAGGCGCTTTTTCCGCAGGTTGAGGCTATAGGAAATAACGTATATGTAGTATGGCAAGACGAAACTCCTGATAAAGGACGAATAAGATTTAGAGCTAGTAATGATAATGGCAATGACTTTAGTATTACAAGAGTTCTGAGTCAGGAGAATGAAGTAAACGCTAATTCTCCGCAACTATCCGTATCTGAAAGTGCTATTTATGTTGTTTGGGAAGATAACTCCCGTTCTGGAAACAATTCTTCTAAGAATTTTGATCTGTTATTCAGAGTAGGTATAGATGGAGGCTCTACCTTCACAAATACAAAGATTTTAACAAAAAATCCAGGTGGTTCATTTGATCCACATACAGCTGCATCGGGGGAGAACATGTATGCTGTTTGGGAAGATAACACCGCAGGAGATGAAACTTCTTTAAATTGGGAGGTGAGATTTAGAGGAGTTCTATATAATGGAGAAAATACAACTGATACAAAAATATTAAGCGAAAATATTGGCGAAGTAGCAGACTTTCCACAAATTGCTGCATCAGAAAGTAATTTGTATGTCGTATGGAATGATCTCTTTATACGCACATATCCAGGAATGTTCGAAATATTTTTTACATTTAGTAAAGATGAAGGGAGAAATTTCAGTCAAGCCGTTAATTTAAGTAGCAACCAAGGAAGTTCTGTCTTACCGCGTATAGCAGCATCTGAAGGTCACGCATATATTGTATGGAGCGATACTACAACAGGAAATGGTGATATATATTTCAGATCAGTCTCTTGAGTAATAATTTCGTACTTACTACGCTTATTACTTTCACCTAGGTTTACTATTTTCATTCTTTTTGGCTGTATTCACTTAACATCCCAATGAGTAATCATTCGTTATGCATGTCAATAAATAAATTAAACTAATTGGGAATGTGTTGTAGTTTGCAGCTCTTTTCCATTCTACATGGAAATAGTCATCAAAACTTTCAGTTCTGTCTTTAATATACTGGATGGTTCTTTCAATTACATTTTCTCATATGGCAAATGAATAATATGATGATTGTTTTTTAGTTCGAGAAATCTACAAGCTTGAGGATATACCATGTACCATCATCAGTGGTAGATACGGGATATTTTCCTACTTTCTTAATGCTAATGATCGTATATATATAATGCTTTGCAATAAGCATATACTTCTTTCGTATGAGATATGTATTCTCCTTACAATGAGATAAATGCTGAGATGTCTTTCTTAAAGATAGACCTGAAAAATACAAGTGTAATGCATAGAAGATGTACTTTTAAGATGTTCTATTTCTTAAGAGCATAAAAGAGAAGTAGAATATCTTAGCTATAGATTGTGTCAAGTGAACAGAGCCTTCTTTTTCTTATTATTGTATATATACTACAAGGATCAGAGACTATTGTAGAGAGACTTTTGAGTTCGATGCGCTGATAGCATATAGATTTTCCGTTAATGAGTAATACAAGTATGTGAGAGTATTCTAAATAATGTTTGTGTCGCAAGTGTTCCCTCCCGATAATCGATGTTTTTTAGGCCTACTTCGACAATATCCATGCCAACAAGTTTAGAGGATTTATTTAAACTTTTTATAATTTTTAGAATTTCAAACGGATTCAACCCAAATGGTTCTGGGGTGCCAGTGCATGGCACATATGGAAGGTCATAGACATCTATGTCAAATGATATGTATAAATTCTTGTTTAAAGTTGCTGATCTAAGATAATTTGATACATTATCAATATCTCTATGTATTTCCCAAGCATCAAAGGTTACAACTCCATTTTCTTCTGCTATCTTGTTTTCGTCCTTATCAGTTTGCCTTATTCCAATTTGGATGATATTGACTCCTGGAATATATCCTTCTTTCATTAAATGATAAAAAGGAGTCGTATGGCACATCTTCATACCATTGTATTCAGGTTTCATATCTCTATGAGCATCAAAGTGAATTACGATGGGTTTTATCTTTGACAATTGCATAAGAGAATAAAACGTCACAGTCTGTTCTCCACCCATGATTACAGGTAATTTATTCGACCTAACTAACCTATCAGTTATTACAGGAATTGTCTTATTTAGGTACTCGAGAGATCTAATAATATGATCTTCATTTCTTTTTTTGTTTTTGAGAGGAATTCTTAAATCCCCAAGATCATATATTTTGGCTCTTTCATAGATATCTATTTTTTCATCTAAAATAAATGTTTCAATCTGACGAGCAGAAGTTAGCCTGATTGCCTCTGGTCCTCTTGAAGTTCCTTTGCCAAAACTAGTTGTAATATCTAATGGCACACCATAGAACACAACATTTGAATCATTGAATGTTA
>JAJNBK010000266.1 GCA_021155845.1 Nitrososphaeraceae archaeon | reverse complement strand
ACAGTAATTCAGAAAGATTAAGTATTGGTACTATTGGTGTTCGCAGCTCATGAGCTGCTATATTGATAAATTCTCTTTGCACTTTATCTGCTTGCTGCAATTTCTCGTTTGTTTCATACGAGTGCCAGACTAGCTCAAAGAATGATTTAAAAGCGCTAACAGTAGGCTTGCTGTTTGAGTATATAGCAAAACCAAAAGCTTTTGAAAATGTATCGGCTTCAGGGTCTCGTAGCTCTGCTCTAAACAGTCTATCGTCATTTACTATGAAGACCTTAGTAGCTAGATTGATTCTGTTATTTAGAATTTTAATGTTTGGTGCTTCTTCATATAACCGTTTTACAATTTGAGCATTACTATCATCAATGGAGCAAATGATTCTGATATCCCTAGCATCCTTATTTTTTGCTGCTTCTATTAGATACTCCAGTATACCCAGTTTATGCTCTGTAACCAATGCCTTTGAGCTTGGCAATAACAAGAGCGCGTTATTTTTGGTTGATTTCGCCAAATTAATATAAACCTCAGCAGCCTTCTCTGGGTTATCGATAACCTCGAAAAATTCTTCTCGATGCCCCTCTTCAATATCCTTTATTCTCTTTTCAGCAGGTATTGCTTTGCTCCAAAGCATATCAAAAAAATATTGCTGCTGTTCAACAAAGGATTTCATAGTACTAATAATATATTCTGAAGGTGGTCCCTCTTGTTTTGAAGTGGGACTTGCTCGGTATTCTACTCCATCTGAGATTCCAAAATTACCCTTAATTCCATCTAAATGGCGTAATTCTACAATTTTCATAAGCTCTTTAGAGTAGTAGAGATTTTCTTTAGTGATTTCAGTAATGAACCTTACTTTTATGCCTCTGTTCTTAAGTTGAATAAATCCATCCCATACTGGCTTTAATATAACATGCGAATAAGGTGCATTACTATCTGCAGAACAATCAATTCTCTCTTTTACATTAGAGAAGAGAGCCGCTACACTACTCCTTATATCTTTAGGATCGGTTAATACAGTTGTTTTGCTAGTAGTAGGACTAGCTTTTCTTTTATTCACTTTCTGAGATCGCCGCACTATAGAATGGTCAGGGGTTGGTTCTAATATAAAAATATGGCCAAAATGAGCTAGTTTTGTCTAATCTTTCATAAAAACTGAGATAATCTTTAATACCTAGGCCCAGAACCATCCTATTATTAAAGAACTCCTTTTCCTACAGTGCTAGCTGAGGCCAACAGTTCAAATCCCACCCAGTGTATCTTACTAATCTAGGCAACTACGATATCAAAATAGGGTTTGCTTTAGATTTTGTCGGACAACGCATTGAAAATCTGGTACTTGTTACCTAGTTGCCAGTTTCCACATACTATTAAAGTAATTACGGAAATGCTCTGCTATCTCTTTTGAAGATATGAGGATACCTGTCACATTTTCCCATGATATTATCAATAATTTGTCTTTGAAAACGTCCATTGTAGCTGGAAGAGGAAAATCAACAAATTTCATTTTCACACCTTTTGAAATCTGAGCATAGTGCTCTGATTGCTTGAAGTCAAATGTTGCTATGCCCCTTTGTTGTACTTTCTTATATTTTTGGAATAGATATAATCTTGAATAGAATGGACTAGCAATGGGGTGATATCCTTCAAATGGATAAAAATAATATAATACGTCCTTTGAAGTTGCATCTCTGAGAAGTATCTCATATGCTGTCCTTATTCCCTTGTCCCCAGCAAATATCTCTGCCATGCTGTTTTGTCTGTTTCTGTTAGCGATCTTAGCAAGCTCAGGGATCACCTTGTTGGCTATGTCTAACTGCTTACGGACCTCTTGCTCTTTTCTTTTGATGTATTCTTCTAATCTATAAGGTTCAATTGCGTTGAAATGCTTCACATTTTCCAAAATGATATGACTGACAAGACCTTTTGATGAAAGTCTATCTAACACATCGTATACCTTAGAATATGATACATGAGATTCCTTTACAACTTGTCCAACCTTTGCAGGACCCATTTTTAGTAGCGCTAGAAACACTCTTCCCTCTCCAGATGTTAGTCCCATACTAATTAGATCATCTAATACACCCATTTTCTATACCCCGTAGGGGGGAACTGGTACTTAAGTAACTATCCTCACTTGATTAAAGCATGGTAACAGCGAGTCAACAAAAAGAAACTGATACGTCTCCACGAAAGATCATTGTAAAAACAATGACTGTAAATAGAGGCACTGATGTTGTGTTTGAATTCTTCAAGAATGTCAAGAACATGGAAAGTGGCGGGATCCTTAAGGATATTACAAAAGGAGAAGAAGATGGATGGTGGAAATTTAATACTCCTGCAGGAGAAGCAAAACTTAAACTTGATCGATTCGTGCAAGAACTAGGCATTATAGACCATGTATTTGCTGGTAGTGGATTAATTTGGCAAGTCTATGTACGAATAGTTCCTAACCACCATGGCTCTACGGTTACATGGACATTCGTGAAACCCGATGGCTTGAATGACAAACAATTTGAGGAACAACTAACTGTCTTTGATATTGAAATCGAAGGCTGGAA
>JAJNBK010000265.1 GCA_021155845.1 Nitrososphaeraceae archaeon | reverse complement strand
ATTGTGTTATCAATTTGACCACAGATAAAGTAAGCACATTCAAGGAGATTTATCGAATTTTAAAACAAGGTCAAGGAAGAATGGTAATCTCTGATTTAGCTACAGATAAGGAAGTGCAAACAGATTCAATTGATTCTGAAAAATGGTGTAGTTGTATTGATGGTACATTGACAAAGGAAAATTATATTGAGAAGAAGAAGAATCAGTAGCATTGTAGTAAAGGCAGTAAAGGATTAAGATAGTAGGAAATATGCATAAATGAAATTTTCTATTTTAGTCGCTTATGGAAGTTTAAGTAAAGAGTAGATTCTTCTATTTCTTTACAGATGAGAGTTTTTAAATAGTTTCGTCTCATGTTATATAGGCTTTTGGAAAACAGGATAAGTTCTATTCTCAAGTGGGCAGGAGGAAAAAGAAGAATTGCTCATTTTCTAAGCAGGTTTTGTCCAGAAGTCATTGATCTATACTTTGAACCTTTTCTTGGAAGCGGAGCTCTATTTCTTTATCTTGCCCAGACAAAGCCTAGATTCAAAGCAATATTGTCTGATTCAAATAATGACCTTATAAATGTCTATAAGTGTGTTAGAGACAATGTTCGAAACTTAATTGACATTTTAGAGATACATCAATCAAGATATTACAAAAGACCAGAGGAGTATTATTATTATGTACGGGATACTTTCTCCCCAGCTAGCGATCTAGAAAATGCAGCTCGCTTGATTTTTCTAAATAAAACATGTTATAATGGTCTATATAGGGTAAATAAGTCAGGATCGTTTAATGTCCCACATGGAACCTATGCAAGACCTGTAATTTGTAATCCCAAAAAATTAGAGTCTTTTTCTGAGATTTTACAAAGAACAGATGCAGAGATAATTTGTGATTACTATCAGAATGTAACTCTGAGATGTCAGGCTGGTGACTTTGTCTATCTAGATCCTCCATATCTTCCATTGAGCAAAACTTGTTATTTTAAAGATTATACAAAAGATGCGTTTGGATATCCCGAACAAGTAATGTTAGCGAAAGAGTTTAGAAGATTAAGCAACATGAGATCCACTGTATTATTATCAAATTCAAATTCTGAATTCATAATGGATTTATATAAAGACTTCAATATAATGACAATATCTACATCAAGACCGATTAACTGCAACGCATCAAATCGTCTGAGGCACCAAGAGCTCTTGATTACAAATAAAAGATTATTAGTTACAAAAGCTGTTACTAATCATGCAGAAACAATGTCCCAAATGTAATTAATATTTTGAATGCCTTGAATTCATGGATTGTTCGTGCTTTCGTTTGAGAGAATGTTACCAGATAAAAAAGGAAATTCAGGATTGTTGTATGTGCAATAACAGTTTGTTAAGAAAGCTTTAGGATAGATTTTATTATATAAAAGGCCATTCAAGTTTCAATTGATACTCTTTGAATTCTAACTATCATAGTATCAATGAAAAATTATAAAATAATAAACCTATATAACAGAAATTATTTTGTTTGTATTAATGACCGTAAAAGCTTATACTTTAGCCTACTTGTAATCATTTAAATTGCATCTACTGCTAGTAGAGCCAGACTATTATAACGTTACATACTCTAGGTCTTCTCAAACTTTCTTCTTCATATGTGATAAAATCTCCCTTGCTAATTCTACAGTATAATTTTTAGTCATATTTTGGAACACCAATTCTCAGAAACCTAGGATTAACTAAAAAATTTTATGCATTTATAGGAGAATTTGGACAAATAAAAAGATAGAGAAATATTGGGATTAAAATAAATATTTCGTGTAAAATACAGATTGTCTCTTCTTACCTAGAACTAGTCTGAATAAAATTCTAACAACTAAAAATTAATTTATAAGAACAAAATCGCCAATTTATCTAAAGTAGTATCAGTCCTTCTGGCTATGACCCTTTTAGTAACCAATAAATTATTTTTTTCATTTATTGTGCTTTATGATAGAAACTATGACAATTCTGTAAAATTTTTTTATTTTTACAATAGGACAACCCATTGCTGCTGGCTGGATTGAGAGTTACCAAATTCTTTCTTAGATGTATACTAATTACATTTAATTACTTTTATCATATTATTGCAATCCATCAAGGCTACTACTATATTCGTGAGACTGTTTTGGGAATATAATACTGAGACCCGTAACAGGGTTCTTTCAAATTATGTTGGTATGGTAGTCTTTTATCAATTGAAGTTAAATCTCAGTTGTATATATGAAATTCTTTTTTTTGGTTCTGCTCAGTACTGACAGATTGAATCTTCTTTTACTTCTTTCTTACTAATACTATAGTTACTACTGCTATTCCACTAAAAAGGCCTATTACTAAAGCAGTAGCTATTATCTTTTGATTATTGTTATCATTATTTTCTGATGATGATGCTGATGATGATGGGGAGGAAGAAGGAAAAGGATTCAATAGAGTAGGAGGTTGTTGATGTGGAACAAATACATTAAATGATGATAGCAGATTAATCGAATCCTTCGTGTCTATTCTAGTAACAACTTGATGTGTGCCATCATCTGGGAACAGGTATTTTACAGAGAAGTCACCATCAGCAACAGTGATATTTTCAAACTTAAACTGGTTAGATTCAGTACGCTGAATTTTAGCTCTGTAAAAGTATCAACTATAGGCCTATCTGGTTTATACGTAAATTGAATTTTAATACCATCCCTTTGATGTACCCATTCTTGGATTTTGTTACTACTACTATTACTTCCACTGGTAATACTGCCAGTTAAATGCCCATAAGCAATATAGTCACTGCTATTATTATAATAGGAATAATGAGAATCTAATAAAATTATTAAGAACATCAAGGTGAAGAAAAGCATAGATAAGAATACAATAGTCATCAAGGAATTTGATAATTGAGATAATTTTAAAGTTATTGAATATATATATATATGCGCTATGATTTACTTCAATCTTTACAAATGATGTGATCTATATTTTGTGGCTGTCGAGCAATTGGTTAATTCCGTAATCTAACCTAAAGCTTGATTTTATTTATCGGAACTCATTTAAAGTTGTCCCACTCTTTCCTATAACTGATAATGAGTAGTCATCCAAAAGAAGAAGAGGAAGAATTGCAGGAATCGGAAATAGAAGAAGAAGTAGAAGAAGAAAAGCCACCTGCAAATTAATATTATTTTTGAGAGAAAGAAATAGACAAATTGGATCAATGCATATCTATGTGTGAGTATATATCATCATACTTTAGGAGCAGGAGTAAGACGTTATGATGAAAAGAAGCTCATGGATATTGCAAATTTTACTAGTTACAGGCAAATTAAGTAATGCTCCCGATTTATGTAGTATAAAATGGTGGGCTCAGTCAAAATATTGTAAATAACTTTCTTTTTCTATTAATAGTTTATACTTGTTATAACAAGTACTATCACACATAGCGAAGAATAGAGCATTTTATTGACATTTTCTAGTTTGATTAATAAATCAAAAAGCTATTTTATTAGCGATTTTAATTAATAAAGAATCAGACACAGTACTACCATTCTTCGAAGTTATCTGTCTTCTTTACCATTACACAAGGAACACTTACCATACTGGAACGACATTGTACAGTTCATCCCCTCTCTGCAATCATATACTACTCCACATTTTTTACACTGATGTAGGCAGATCTGTGTTGTTTGTGTAATTAAATTCAATAGTCATAGTAGACTTACATACATTTTAAGCCAAACTATTAATTTTTTAGGTTGTTTAGTGAATGAAAATCAAACTAATATATTATAAATAAAAAATTCTGTTATGATTCGACTGAATCATTATTTATAGATATGATATCTGAATGGCAGAAATGTGATTAGTCGAATAATTGCAGTCGCTCAAAGTTACTATTGGTTTTATGAAAGGTTAGTCATCATTGCCATAAATTTATCATTAGAAAATCGATAAGCTTACACCCTGTCTGTCTAAAGACAAAATATAATAGAGACTTTTTTTGCTAGTATTCATCCAGTTGACAGTAGGTAAACCAAATCGTTTTCTGAAATATTTTTGTAGTACCTAGTCGAAAGCTGGGTCTAACCTGATCATTCATATTCATACTATATCAAAAGCTATAAAGTCCTGTATATCGATAAACTTAGGTATATCAGCTTTTAACCTTCTACTACATATGTGGAAAAATGTGTGAAAATTGAAGTTGTATATTTTACTAGGTGTTCAAGAATGTAAAAATGGATTTGTCTATATGGCTGGTCAATATAATCTTATAGTAGATTATGACAAACCTCTGCTACAAACGCATCAAGACAAAAATCTATGTCCATATTGGAATGTTATATTACCTATTGTATGATCGTAGAATGGCAGATAACCTCCTCGCTGTTTAAGATCATCCACTCATTTATACAATCTTAATTGACATTGTCTATTTTTATTTCTATTTGTTGCGATCTTCTATTTCTGCTCCGGCTGCATTTTCTTGATCTCTACCTTTGTTACCGCAGAAGTTGTTGATTCTTCTGTTATGTCTGTTTTTTGTTGCTCTACCAACTTTAATCCTCTATATAATTAGCAAGGCATAATATTATAAAATTCTTTTTATAAATACTATCTAATTGCTAAAGACAACAAAAAGAAGTATTCTTGAATTGGACGCTTAAATCCCTTCTTTTAATTTCCGACCCCCTCCCTAAAGAGCCCTTTTTTATAAATAGCAGAATTAAATAGCAAAGGATGACATGGTTAATACATTACAAAATAAACAAGTTTACCATAATATTTTATTTAAAAATAAAAATATGCTTTCAAATAGGACTGAAGAGGAGAGTTATAAAGTCATTGACCTTGATCCAAGTGAGATGATAGTCTTTGAATATGATTCAAGGGAGAAAAAATATGATATTAAAAATACTGCAAATAATCACCATAATAATATCACGTTAATAGTTCCTATGCAATAGACTTATTTGATTGTCACTTTAGTTGATAGACTATAATGCGGGTAATAATATCATGCTAGAAAACACAAAAGAAAGACCGCTGGCAGAATCATCAAGTAGATCGATACCATGTATTTTAAATCTAAAATTTCCTTTCAAGCTTACAAAGGATCAATCTGAAGCAATTGAGGCATGGGTTTCTAATAAATGCAGAGGATCAATAATATACAGCACTGGAACAGGAAAGACAGAGATAGCATTTGAATGTGCAAGAAGGAGAGCAGAAGAAAAGCTACATCATAGCAATGTAAGCCGTAACAGTAGTCTTAATAATAATAATGATTCCACTTGTCATTACAATAACATTATACCATCTTTACTCTTTTTGGTTCCACGAATTGTTCTAGTCGAGCAGAATTTCAAAAGGTTACTGGAGCAGAATTTCAAAAGGTTACTGTCTTATCACATACCTAAAGAATCCATAGGAGTATATTTTGGAGAACGTAAAGAAATAAGAGAAATAACAATAAGCACTTATCAGAGTATAATTAACAATTTAGGATTAATTCATAATTCTGATATGATAATATTTGATGAAATGCATCTACTGACCGATTCAGCAATAACTTTAAGAAATATATTTGATCTTCTACGAGAAGAAGATAATTCTGCTAATAAAAAAGCATTATTGGGATTAACTGCAACAATAGATGAACAACATCCTAACTACAACACAGTTGTCTCTTTACTCCCACCAGTCAAAAAATATATGATAAGAGAGGCTGTAGAAGATGGAAGGCTTGCAAAACCAATAGTAATACCAATAAAGGTTAAACTAACATTTGAGGAGAAAAAGCTCTATGATGA
>JAJNBK010000264.1 GCA_021155845.1 Nitrososphaeraceae archaeon | reverse complement strand
CGTGGAGCTCCAATCGCTCTTTCTGCGTATCCTCCCAGATAGGCTAATGCAAATAGATTAAACGCAATGTGGGCGATACCAGCATGTATAAACATTGAAGAGAACAATCTTGTAACGAAATCAGATAGCGACGACGACGACGCCGGCGACTGTAGCTCTGAGGATTGCTGTAAAGAAGTTAATGGATCTTGCAGAGCATTATTATTATCCCCATAATCATATGTATTAAAAATATGGTTAGGAATAAAGCCATAATTTTGAATAATTTGTATTTGTTCTCCTGATAATATCCCTATAACAAAGATCACAGCATTAACTATTATAATGAGTGCTGTGACCACGGGAAAATATTTTGTTTGCATTAGTCGCTAGACATTAAATAATGAATAACATGGTTTATTTTGGATATATCTTCTAGTCTATTCCATTTCCATTCTTTGGGAATCTGTAGCGTGGCTTCTGCCAATATCTTTTAATTTGTCTCAAAGTAAGGAGCAAACGATGTAGAATACCTACGACAAATGCACAGACAATGATCTGGAAATGTCATTGTAACTTCATGAACCAAGAAGGTTGTCTTAATATACTATATGTTTTAAATCCTTGTATTGATTCAAGGAAAGATAGTTGCTAGTATACTACTAGTTATTTTGGTCTCAATCATTCTTACAATAGCATTTTTTAAACCACTCATTCAAACAGCATTTGCACAAGCTTCTATTAGCGATAATGCTCTAAATGTCGAAGCAGCTGTAGAGGGGTTGGCTTCTCCTACTAGCATGGTATTTCTGGATGATAATAATATTTTAGTTTTGGAAAAGGAAGGAAGTATTCGCCTTGTTTCAAACGGCATTTTGCAGGAACAGCCAATATTACAAGTACCAGTTAATACAGAAAGTGAACGAGGATTACTAGGGGTTGCTCTTTCAAATGGCAGTAATGGTAACCAGGGCACTGTATTTCTATATTATACCGAAGAAGATCCTCTAAGAAACAGAATTTACAAATACCAGTGGAATGGAGAGACTCTTATCAACCCTTCCCTCATTCTGGATCTGCCAGCAGAACCAGGACCAAACCATGATGGTGGCAAAATAATTATTGGGCCAGATGGTTATCTGTATGCAGTCCTAGGGGATCTAAACCATGATGGTCAGCTTCAGAACTTTCCAGATGGCCCGCCTCCAGATGATACTGGTAGTATATTTAGGATAAATCCAGCTGATGGGTCAGCTCCGACCGATAATCCCTTTATTGGAAGTGGGACTGAAGTTTTGAACAAGTACTATGCGTATGGTGTCCGAAATAGTTTTGGGATGGACTTTGATCCTCTTACCGGCAATCTATGGGATACAGAAAACGGTCCTGCTAGTTATGATGAAATAAATTTGGTACGACCAGGTTTTAACAGTGGTTGGCAGACAATTATGGGTCCTATTTTGATAAGCGGAGATACTGAAGACGACCTGGTTAATTTTCCTGGTTCACATTATGCAGATCCACTTTTCAGCTGGGCAGAACCTGTTGCACCAACTGATATTGAATTTTTCAATTCTTCAAATCTAGGGGAAAGATATACAAATAATATTTTTGTAGGCGACATAGTAAGGGGGAATTTGTACTTCTTTGAAGTGAATGAAAATAGAGATGGAATAAGTCTCGATACAACCCAACAGCAAGCAGGTTTGTCTGATCTTGTAGTGGATAGTGAAGACGAATTATCTGCGATTACTTTTGGAAGTGGATTTGGAGGCATAACTGACATTGAGACAGGGCCAGATGGAAATCTGTATGTACTATCATTTGATGATGGCATAATCTATGAAATTTCATCTAGTACCACGACTCAATAAGGACCAATAGTAATCAAGTCAAAGCATAGCTTTAAGTTTAGTACAAGCTCAGTACATAGAATCAAAATATGTTTAGAGATTAGCTTAGACAAAACAATAATAGGGCATTTTTATTAAGAGAAGTTATGTTTTCTCTGATTTTTACTTTGTTGTTATTATCGCCTTGTCTATTTATACCTCTCAGTTTAGGCTATGTATATGCACAGACTGAAGTAGGTTCAGCATCTTCAAACAATCACAATACCATTTCATTATACAAAAATGCACAGTATAATTTTGATGTGCAATATCCTTCAAACTGGCAAAAAATAGAATTTACTCAAGGTATTGAGCGAGGTGGACGCAATACAGTTGTTAATTTTCTATCTCCCTCCGAAGGTACAGCTGATAAATTTAGAGAATATTTCATAGTTAAAGTAGATGATTTACGGCCTGAACAAGGCTTTGCAATAACATCTCCATCCTCCTACTCATTACTAACTGAATATGTTAATCATCAGATTAGTGACTATAAGAAACTATATCAAGGATTCCAGCTAACTGAGTCGCCTCCATCCTCACTATTAAATAAAACTGATAACAATAGTAGTCCCAATGATTATTTACTGTCTAATAAAATATACACATATGATGATGCTACAGCTGGAAAAATTAAGATAATGGAGCTTTACCTTCTCAAGAATAATAAAATATTTTCTTTGTCATTTCATTCTGAGGCATCAAAGTATTCAACGTATTTGCCAACAATACAAAATATAGTTGATTCAGTTCATATCTCTTAGTTTTCTTGACAATCTATTCAAACAAACAATAGCTTTACCTGATTTCCTATTGATACAAGCAAAGTTAATGACCTGTAGCCGCGCAGCGACCACATAGGATCAATGATCTTATTTACCAGATCCAAAAAATAGTACCAGGATTGCACTCGAGCTCTTTTCAATAGATAACCATAGATAACCATACTCACTTTATCGCTATCCTTTTTAGATTAAATCAGCCGATTCGGTATGCTTAAGTAACTTTAAAGTTATATTTTCTAGACGACCTGCTTACACCATGGATTCTATGGGTATTATAATCAAAAAAATGGAAAAAGTTCTTCATGATAAAAAGCCTTATAGATTCACTGCACTGAAGCAACTTCAGGCGGAGGAATCTGGCGATCCCTTCAAGATACTTATAGGGACTATTCTTTCCAGCCGCACAAGAGATGAAAATACTACAAAAGTTGTCAAAATATTATTCAAA
>JAJNBK010000263.1 GCA_021155845.1 Nitrososphaeraceae archaeon | reverse complement strand
GATTAGATGAGAAGACAGTTCGAGTTAGAGTAAAGAAGATGGAGGATGACGGATTTATCAAGTACTATCAGGCGATGCCCAGTCTGGCACTTTTTCAGCTCAAAAATATGAATACCTATAGGTTCGAAGCCTTAAACATTGCCACAAAGCACCGAGTCATAGAGCACGTTCAGGAACTTCCATTTATTGTGGAGGCAATTGACTATTTAGGGCAGGTAGTGTCCGTTAGCATCACCGGCACTTCCTCTAAGGAAATAGATCAGGTGGCTTCTGGACTAACAAATAGATTCGAATTGTATAAGTGGATTCTTGGAAGCCACATAATAAAAGAACCTGTATCGGTTGCAGATAGATTAGATTGGAAAATTATTCAAGAACTTAGATATGATGCTCTATCAGGCGTCAAAGAGCTCTCTGAGTCGTTGTCAATAACGCCGAGGATGGTCGAATATAGGATTAAAAAACTCTTAGGTTCAGACATGCTGCTAGTTCGAGCAATAATAAATAGCCAGAAGCAACAAGGGCTGATATTTTATGAATTGGAAATGTCAGTTGATGAAACAAAGCGGTACGAAGTTATCAAGCGGCTAAGTGAAATTTACGCAGAAAAGCTTTGGTCAATACGTACCTTGGCGGCGGGAGTCTTGCTGGCGAATTTTTTTGCCTTTACTCTTGCAGAGCCCGAAGAAGCTTACGTTAACACGCTTGAACTTGAAGGCGTAAGATCATGTTCTCTATTCATATTCAAGGAAACCGTTGAACCGAAAAGACCAAATTGGATGGACGACCTAATAGAACAAAAAATAGCATCATCATCAAAATCCAGGTGAGACGCTACTAATCAACAGATGCTATTCGACATCATGACAACAAAAAATCTTCCATCCTCTGTTAGACACTAGACGGTCTTGATCATCTTTACGACTTCGTCTTCTGTCTCGGTCAGCCCAGGATGACAGTCCTTGGCATGTATCATTACGTGCTTCTTTATGTCCTCCTCTCCCTGGGGAGATATGAGTGTCCAACCGCAGGGACAGCTGATCATTTTTGCCATGAATTGTGTTTGTAAGTGAGTTTCGTATATACTTTTTTACTCGATATTGCCTATTATGACTATATCGTTTGTAGAGTGTAGAGTTGTGGTAACTTGGTGGGAGATAAGAAATATTTTACTAATGGAAAGTGTACTGACTCCCTTTAAGTTACCTGTGTTTAAATTATCGCGGGTATCCCCGAATACCTGGAATGCTAAAAATTGAGTTCAATTTAGGTTCAATTCTATCGGTGATATCACCGGGGATATAATATTCCAATAAGTCATATATCACCGGCTAAGAATAGATAAATCTACGCTCAAAATTAAGAATCCAGTGATACCGGCGATTCCGCGGATATCATAATACTTCGCTCTTAAATTCACTGCAAGAAAATCTAATTTTGAACATTAAAATGCTTATGATATTATGGCGCAAAATGTCATAGAAGCAGTAACGAAGTTAATGAGTATATATTAGTAAGATAAGCTATGGTGTTTCTCCTCCAACAGAAAGGTTTCTTCCGTATTCGAAAGCTTCAACTATTTTTTGTGAAACATATGGATCTCCGTATTTTTGATGCCATACTTAACCTAACCAGGCTGTTAACGGAACTATTAAAGAAAAATCCTCATAGGAGGCATTTCTTCATTTGATCTTAATCCATCAGGCTTAACATATGAGGGAGCTCCAGGTTCGTCTTGGATGCAAAGGTTGCAAAAATCTACAAAATTCCAACTATCCTTAATTAACAGTAAACAATTATACAAGTTAACATAATTACGCTGACGCACCTCCAACCAGATAATTTCGCATATTCAGATTAAAATGCATGGTCCTGAAGTATTGACCTATTTTCTTTTTAAAATCTGTAAATGATGGATAGTACATCAGTACCAGCAGGTCTTTCTTAGATATGTTCCAGCACCTCCATGTATTAGTATTCCAAAATCAGAAAGTATAGAATCGGACATGTTCATTATTATCTAGGTTCTAGATCAATAAAGTTAAATATATGATATAACTTTTTTTTATTTTATCATATATATTTTCCAGTCTCAGAGAGTGGCAGCAATAGACAATAGTATTCGTGCTATAGTTTTTGTACTACCCATATGCTCTGTTACATAATTCAGAAAAATCGTTACAGCTAGGTGGTTTAAGGATCAATTATGAATAGATCAGAAGTGGTATCTATCATTTGGTTAAAGTTTTCCTAACTTAATTGACTAATATCAGACTCATGCAACAAAGCACTTTATTCAATTGCCTTAACAATGTGTTTGCAGATATTTGCAGTGTAAACTTGATTTTTTATTAGCATTGCCATAGTAGAAATAGAGTAAAAAATATGCCAATAGATCCAGATGGTAGATCTGATGCTGAAACAGCAACAAATTCAGAAGTTCAAGAAGCATACAAAGCAAGAGGAGAAGAATATGTTCCATTAGGTGTGCATGGAACTATGGTAGCTGTTGATTGGGATTCTTGTTATGCAGACGGTGCTTGTATTGAAGCTTGTCCTGTTCAGGTTTTCCAATGGTATAGAACAGAAAACGGTATATACCAGCTGTAGAAATGGTAAATGCTACCAGTGCTGGAACAGGAGAAGATCATGCTAGAGAAGGGCGAAAGGACTATACTGATAAATCAGATCCTATAAGAGAACATGATTGCATATGGTGTATGGCATGTGTCTCGGTATGTCCCCCACAAGCAATCAAGGTAGACCAGTCTAGTTTAGAATATCATGAAAAAGCAGCAGGAACATTTAATGAAGAATTAGCCAAAGGTAGTGTGCCTCCACCACATGCTCATTGATTAATGCATTGTTATAAGTCAAAAACAACTTAATCGCTATAAAGAAGAAATCTAGAGAGATATATAACATTACTAGTACGACAATAAAACAAATCAAGTTTTCGAATATCCAAATAGAAGTACCCTAGATTTGGCCCAATCAAGATTTATTCTTGGTTATAAATAAAACATTTTATGCAGTTTATAATAACACTTTTGAATTAATTCTCTAAACCTTTTTCTTACTATTAGATGATCTTGTTTTAGATCGATTGTGGTATTATGTAGGATCAGATTATCATTCTTTGTCACATAGATCTATAAATAATGGTTTTTGCAGATTTTGTATATGTATTGTGTAACGTTTCTCATTACTATGAATTTCAATATAAATAAGAAATCAACATATATAATATAAAATTATGATTAAATTAGTCTTCAAACACAAAGCTAAGCATAGTAGGGGATATTACAATATTATCTATGTGTTTTCCTAATACATCATTAAATATTGATTCTAAAATAATTTTATGAAACAATGACCAATTCTCTCCAAGATCATGTTTGATTATATAAGAATACTTGTTGTCATTATTTTTTAATCTATGGTGAGTTATTTCAATAGATGATGTCT
>JAJNBK010000262.1 GCA_021155845.1 Nitrososphaeraceae archaeon | reverse complement strand
TACACGTTCCTAGGACATTATTCTAGTATTACAGTCTCGCCTATTTTTGTCAATCGATTTGACATTGCTTTTATGATTTGATCTAGTTGCAGCTGCATGTGTTGATCGCATAAGGATACCCACATAATTTCGTTGGCTACGTTTACCATTGGCAACATGAATTTGAAGGATTCTACATGAGTATCACAATTAGGAGCCATGCATTCTGGGCTATCGTTGTTGTTACCGTCCGTATTTAGTATTGGTATCGTCATTTTTGTTTAAGCGGTGTCTCTTGGTGCCAGCTTCATTTAGCCATCATAGGATAAAATGTTTGCTTTCGAGTCTAAAAACAAATAAAAATGAGTCTTATCAAATTTGTAATTCTGCGGTCCACGTTTGAACATAACTTCCCTGCTTAATATGACCATTATACCAGCTCCCAATAACTATTCACCGAAGATAGGTTATATAAATAAGGTTGGTTCATGCGTCTATAGATATAGCCGCAGGAGGAAACAACACGGCATCAGATTTTTACTGAAGTCAAATTGTCAAGGATTTTGACAAGGTCTTGGCCCTTCTCAAGAATATCATTCCAAGGGTCTGCATGTCTTCTAAGAATATCAGGTACATTCAACATAGTAAAATCTAAAGGTAAGATATTGTCTAGCTCCTCCCATTTAACTGGCATAGAAACAGTAGCTGAGACAGATGGTCTAGCTGAGAAGACTGAAGCAATTGTTTTTCCTTTGGCATTTTGATTATAATCAAAAAATACTTTGCCGCTTCTCTGAGTAGTATCCCAAATTGTTGTTATTTTTTGAGGGATTCGCTTGGTTAATATCCTTCCAACAATTTCGGCAAATGCCCTGGTTTGGTCGTAACTATATACGCGGGTAAGAGGTACAAAAATATGCAAACCAGTTTTCCCTGAAGTCTTGACATATGATATAATTTTTAGTTCATCAAATAGCCCTTTTAGATGGAAGGCTACTTCAACCCCTGATTTAAAACCCTTGATATTATATTCAGGCTCCTCTCCCTTGTTTTCATTCCCAGAATAGATGTATGGATCAAGATCAAAGATTACAAAGTCAGGGAAGCTCAGACCACACTTATCTTCGTCAAGTTCATCAGAATTCTTACATGACTCAGAGTCAATAACTCTACTATACCATGGATGCATTTCAATGCAACCTAAGTTGGCTATCCACAGCAAAGTTTCTTTGTTATTTCCCAAAATGTAATTAATGACGTCTCCTCTTGTCTCAGAATAAACTTTAACAGTTTTTACATAATCTGGCCTTGCTTGATTCCAGTTTTTATGGTAAAAAGTCTTGCCTTTAATACCGTCAGGATATCTGCTTAATGAAAGTGGTCTATCCTTAAGGTGAGGTAGTATATAGCTGCCAATATTGTCATAATATTCTATTAAGTCTCTTTTCGTTAATTGTGGATGCTCTGAAGTTTTACTCCAAAATACTTTTTCAAGATTTGAAAATGAGTCCAGTAATGGATTTGGTTTTGAATTGATTGTGAGAGTTGTCGATGTTGCTGATGTTGTTGATGTTGCTGCTGTTCTTTCTCCCTGGATAACTACTTCTTCAAGATGTCTTTCTCCTTGTACAATGCATTCTTCGGGCGACTTATCTTCTCGGAACCTCTGGAAGATAGGTGCTCTCAAAATTTTTTCATTGGTCCAATTGTCAAACTTTATTTCTGCAACGAGTTGTGGTTTAATCCAAGTTGGTTTTCCGTTAGTATACGGAATCTGGGCAATAGGCGGCTTGTCTATTCTCATACGCTTTATCGTATTGTAAACTCTTCCTAGTTGACTGGTGTTAAATCCACTTCCTGTATGACCTGCAAACCTTAGCCTTCCTTGATCATATACGGCAAGTATAAGAGAGCCAAAATATTTCTCCCTGTTACCTTCTCCAGTAGTATAACCAATTACTATACAATCTTGTGTTTTTGTGTTTTTGATTTTGAGCCAATCCCTAGACCTTGATCCTTGAAAATATTTACTGAATTTATTCTTAGCAATGATGCCTTCAAGGCCCATTTTTTTAACTCGGTCAAATACACCTATTCCTTGCTCTTCGATATATTCAGATATTCTGATTCTTTTTTTGCTGCTATTTTCATCATTAGATTGATGGATAACTTCATCTAAAATTTTTCTTCTATCAATATAAATCTGTTTCCGCAAGTCTTCTCCATCCAGGTAGAGAATATCAAATAGGTAGTATGTGGCAGGCAAATCTTTCGATAGCTTATTAATATCTCTTATAGAGTTGACACTCATTCGCTCTTTATGGCTTCCAAAATCAGGGTAGCCTTCTTTATTTAAGACGACTATTTCACCGTCAAGGACAGCAGACTCTTTGCATTTTACAACCGATTTCAATGCCTCTATTATTTCTGGATATCTGTGTGTAATGTCGATGCCATTTCTTGACTGTAATTTAAGAATATCTTTGGTCTTATGTAGATAAAAAATGGAACGAATTCCATCCCATTTTACTTCAAATACCCACTCTTTTTTATTGAAGGGCTTGTCGATCAATGTTGCTAACATGGGCTTGATATTCGTTGG
>JAJNBK010000261.1 GCA_021155845.1 Nitrososphaeraceae archaeon | reverse complement strand
GTTAAAGGATGATTATGAACTTCCTTACAATCGTAGATGTACTCATGAGTTTGTCTTATCTTCTAGGAAATTTGGTGAAAAGAGCGCTTTGAATATTGCGAAGAGACTTTTAGATTATGGTTTTCATCCACCAACTATTTACTTTCCTCTAATTGTTCGTGAAGCACTAATGATTGAACCTACGGAAACAGAAAGTAAGGAAACGTTGGATAGATTTGCAGCAGCATTAAGAAGCATTGCAAATGAGATAAAAGAAAACCCAGATATTGTCAAAGGAGCTCCATATACAAAATTAGTTGGGAGATTAGACGAAGTTGCAGCAGCACGAAAACCTAATTTAAGATGGACTGCTCCTTCACAATCTGATGAAAAAGAAGATAGTGAGAAAAATTGTGTGTTGAAAAATCTGTGAGGAGTAGTAGTAATGATTAATGAAAAAGGCACATAACATACACAAATCAAAAAAATTGATCAAGGTTTCGCTTGAATATGATGAAGATATTAAAATAATTAACTCAATAACAATAACCGGAGATTTTTTTCTTTACCCGGAAGAAAGTTTGGACAAACTTGAGGCCAGTCTGATTGGTACAAAATTAGGAAAAGATGCTATTAAGCAAAAGATCGAGAAATGTTTGAATGGCTCTGAAGCCTTTGGTTTTGATTCAGAATCTATGACAGATGCAATTCTTGGTTGCTTCAAGGAAGAACAACATTAGGAAAAGAAGGAAGGAAGGAAGGAAAGAGACAGGAAAACTATGAGTTTTAAGTTTAGCAAAATCAGAACTTTAGAAACAGGATATAATTCAGGAGCATGGAATATGGCTCTTGATGAGGTATTAATGAATTGTATAAATTATCATAGTATGCCAATTTTAAGAATTTATGGCTGGCAACCACCAACTGTGTCAATAGGATACTTTCAGAGCATGGACGAAGAAGTGGATATAAAAAGATGCAGGCGGATGGGTATCGATGTTGTCAGGAGAATAACAGGAGGTGGAGCGGTATTGCATGAATCTGAATTGACTTATTCATTCATTACAAATGTTTATCCAAAAAATATAATGGAATCTTACAATTTGATATGTGATGCAATAGTAATATGCATAAATAAGCTTGGCTTTAATGCAAAATTTGCTCCATTAAATGATATAATTGTCAATGGCAAAAAAGTATCTGGGAATGCTCAAACTAGGAAGAAAGACATACTACTGCAGCATGGAACAATATTATTAAATGTTAACCTTGAGAAGATGTTCTCTGTGTTAAAGGTTCCATCAGAAAAAGTCAAAGATAAGATGATCGATGATGTAAAAGGAAGAATAAGGGGATTGAATAAGACATTCGAACAGGTAGCGTACAATCTAAAAGAATCATTTAGTGAAAAATTTGGTGCTGAGATTATTGTCGATGATCTAACTATCAAAGAAGAGGAAAGTACTAAAAAGTTGGCTAAGGAGAAATATACTTCAGATCAATGGAATCGGAAAAAGTAAATTGACTTATTAAAAGACTTATTTGTCAAGCATTTGGAAGTTACCTGGACGGATATATATGTATGATATAGTAGTCATAGGAGGAGGTCCTGGTGGTTATGCCTGTGCCATTAGAGCAGCACAACTTGGTGGTAATGTCTGCCTAATTGAAAAAAATGGACTAGGCGGAACTTGTACTCAAAGAGGATGTATTCCTACTAAGTATCTTCACTCGTTAGGAGATATAATGAGAAGAGCAACTGGTGCAAAGAAAAATGGGTTAAATATCCAAATTGAATTGAATTATAAACTTCTAAAGTCTAGGATGGAGGCTACAGTTTCTAGACTTGCGTCAGGGATAAAACTTCTTCTCAAAAGTAATAATGTTAATCTACTAGAAGGTCAAGCACATATAGTTTCAGAAAATAAAGTGGCAGTTAATGACATTATGATAGAAACAAAAAATATTGTTATTGCTACTGGAAGTTATCCTATTTGTCTGTCAGGTTATGAATTTGGGGATAATATACTATCAACTACCTCAATTCTAGAATTAGAAGACCTACCTAAGTCAATTACTATTATAGGAGGTGGATACAGTGGATGTGAATTTGCTTCTATACTGAATGCTCTAGGATGTAAGGTATCTTTAATCGAGGCTGAAAATCATCTATTACCTTTTCAAATACAAGGAATTGGAAATGCAATTGAAAAATATATGAGGCTAGATGGAGTCAATGTAATGACACAATCAAGAGTAGAAAAAATCAGTGACAGCATAGCTTTTGTTAATGGAGAAAAAATTGTAGCAGAAAAGATACTCATCTGTGTAGGTAGAAGACCAAATATAAGTCCTAATGAACTAAATAATATTGGAATAAAATTCAACCAACAGGGCATTTATGTAGATGAAAAAATGCAGACCAACATTCACAATGTGTATGCAATTGGTGATGTAACAGGCATGTATGAGCTTGCACATGTCGAAAATATAATGGGAATAAAAGAGAACAATAAAATCGATTATCAATCTTTACCTGTGTGTGTATTCACTTATCCAGAAGTTGCTTACGTAGGGGATTTAAAAGGAATGTCTGGAGAGTTTCCACTTGCAGCAAGTGCAAAGGCAAATTGTTTGGGAGATACAAGAGGCCTTATTAAGGTCTTTGAGAAGGAAGGAAAACTTGTGGGAACTTATATTATTGCACCGCATGCAGGTGAGATAATAGGTGAAGCAGCACTAGCAATCAAAATGAAACTAAGTCTTAAAACTCTTCCAGAGTCATTTGCAGAAGCTGTAAGAGATATTAATAATCAAGCCATCCATCTTCCATCAAAGAAGGATCAAATTCGTAAATTCGTTCATCCTTACTAGCGTGGTACTAGGAAAAATTGAATATAAAAGCATACAATCTAGATCTTCAATCATAAATTTTTGGACATTCTTAACAGAGTTGTAATACGGGGAACCTTGGAATGACATAAATTTCATCCCAGTCAACAATTAAAAGGGTTAGTGAGTATTTACTATACAAGACTATAACATTGGAAGAAAGTAAGGCAATAGTAAGAGAAGCTGAGAAAAGAAGCTGAAAGTAAAGCTAAGGCAATAGTAAGAGAAGCTGAAGAGAGGGCTAGAAAAGAAGCTGAAAGTAAAGCTAAGGCAATAGTAAGAGAAAGAGAGCAGAAAGCGAATAAAGAAATTGAGGATAAAGTTAAGGCTATTACAAAAAATATAGAGGATAAAGCAAAGAGAGAAGCTGAACAGAGATTTAAACAGATAGTGAAAGAAGCTGAAGACAAAGCTAAGGTAGAGGCTGTAGAGAGGGCTAGAGTCATAGTTGAGGAAAGAAAGCAAAGAGCTAAGAGAGAAGCTGAGGAAAGAGCGAAAAAAGAAGAGCCTCTGAAGAAAACAGTTAATTTAGATGAAGAGCAACCTTTTCAAATAGGTGTTACAATTGCCAAATTACTAACATTGTCATGGAATTCCCAAGAAAATCCATCCAAAGTCCACATTTTTAATAGGAGAATCCATCACGGTGAGATTGGGACTTTGTTAGGATTATC
>JAJNBK010000260.1 GCA_021155845.1 Nitrososphaeraceae archaeon | reverse complement strand
ACTTGGTGTTGCTGTTGATTCTTCAGGAAATAATGTGTATGTAGCTGATACTAGCAATAATCGCATACAAGTATTTTCTTCAGCGACTCCTAGTACTTCATCATCATCTACGAATACTAATTCACGCCTTAACTAACTATTAAATAGTAATGACTAGTAGGACGAATTTAGAGTGTGTTGGTAGGAGGAAAGGTATCAAATATATAAAAAACTTATAGCATTTATTTTGAACTGAATGTATGATATGAAGTGCGATGTTAGGTCATATGTTATAGATTCTACTTTCTTTTCAAATATAACATGCGCCTTTGAATTTAATTCTTTCTTCTGCTGTTGATACTGTTGTTTGTATATTCCCTTAGTCTTATTCTTCATATGTACTTGTTCATTTTTTAGCAACTAAATTCCGTCCATCGCCAAATTCATTTCTGTTGAAAGTATTTCTTTTGTATATATAGCAGATATATCACCACCATACAACCAATCGATTAATTATTCAAAATTGTTACTATTAATAGGTAACAACCAGCAGCAGAGTTAGCCAGTCCTAAATGTCATGGGTTTTAGAACTCGCCTCCATTATCAAATAATCTGCTATAGTTATTTAGGTCAATTACATTTATAGTCTGCTTAACAAAAAATAGATAAAACATAATCTTCTAAACATCATCTACATGGTAACAGAAATGTTATTAGCAGCCGTTGCTAATACTACCGCTTCTACACAGAATGATTTAGACATAGGAGATTATACTGGAATTGTGGCCCTTATTGCTACTGCCATAACCTTCGCTCTGACATATCGTCACGGCACCCAGTCAGAGCAGACACGCATAGCAAGAGAGACCTGGGAGAAAATTTCAGAGAATTATGATAAATTCAATGAAATAGTAGAGAAGTATAAAGAACAAGATGAGGAGATGATTAAACAAGAAAAATATAAGGATACGGATGCACAATATTATCCCAAAGAAGAATATAATATTCATGATGTCAAAAAGGAATTAGATAGAAGGTGTGAGATTCTTCTTGATCACGTAGAGTATTATGCATTCCTTGTATATCATAAACAAATTAAAGGAAAACTCACTCATATTATACCAAAAGAGTATTAGTAGTATATGAACTGATAAAGAAAATTTATGAAGAGTTATTTCAGACACAAGATCTTCCAACTATTTATAATTATTACTTTAAAGAAAGGATAAGCATAGAATGGCTGATAAAATCAAATGTTCGCATATTCTTGTTAAGAAACAAAGTGAAGCTATTGCGATACTTGAACGATTAAAAAAAGGAGAAAGTTTTGCAAATTTGGCTAGACAACTTTCTATTGACACAGGTAGTGGAAAGAAAGGAGGAGACTTAGGTATTTTTGGAAGAGGCATGATGGTAAAACCATTTGAAGATGCTGCATTTAAGCTTGAAAAAGGACAGATATCAGAACCAATCAAAACTGAGTTTGGATATCATATAATTAAGAGGGCAGGATAAAATGTAATTTCCATATTCTTTTAACCCAGTCCTTCCAGATACAAATTAATTCAATATCTTTGTATCTAATAGAATTGCACCCATTTTGTTCATTTTGCAATTGAGGTTGTATCAAATTTTTTTGACAGTAGTATCATTCTTAAGTATAATAGTATTCTCATGGCAATGTTTACTACAGAGATATTGTCTGTTGGAAATGAATTGCTTTCGGGTATAACTATCAATACCAATGCTCATTGGATTTCACAAAAAATTACGGAAGTTGGCGGTTTTGTAAAACGGATAACTGTCATCAGCGATGATGTTAAAGAGATATCTTTGGCAGTAAAAGAGTCCATTGCAAGAAAACCAAATTGGCTAATTATTTCTGGTGGTCTTGGTCCTACTTATGATGATAAAACCCTTCAAGGCGTTGGGCTTGGTTTAGGTGTGGAACTTGTGCTCGATAATACAGCAGTAGAGATGTTGAAAAATAGTTATACGCGACATTCAACAAATTATGAACTAAACGAAATTCGATTAAAGATGGCAAGGATTCCAATGGGATCGATCCCAATCCAAAACCCCGTTGGCAATGCACCCTCCGTTCTAATAGATACTGCTGAAACAAACGTTGTTTGTCTACCAGGTGTACCTAAAGAAATGGAAGCAATATTTTTAGAAAGTATACTTCCACAAATAAAGAAAAAGATTGGTGACTTTCATATTGCTCAGTCCAATTATGAAATAATTGGTGTTAGTGAAGCAATGCTTGCTCCTACTCTGTCTAAGATAGTTGAATCGAATCCACCAGATTTGATTTATCTGAAAACACATCCCCAGGGGTATACTAGCAATAATATACCAAGGTTGCGTCTGCAAATCCTTTCAAAAGGAAAAGATAAATCTGAAGTTGAAAGGAGATATACCAATATCTCAAGTATGCTTGTTGAAGAAATACACAGGCTAAATGGAAAGATACTCTGAAGTTCTGTCTGCTATCTGTATATAGAAACAAAGGGATATTATTATTACGCTTTACAATTATACCACTTAACATGGATGGTAATTTTAAACATCTGAGATCATTTTAATTTGAATAATGGCAATACTAGTAGAAGTGTTATAAACCCGCCTAAGAACCAAGCCAGAGAGTATCCGAATTGATTTACAATAAATGAAAATACTATTGGTACCCAGAAGGCATTAAATAATGAAATACCATTGACATAACTGACTGCAAGTGTCTCATATTCAGTATGGAGTCCTTTTACTTGTTTTGCTTTAGTATAAACTATTACAAAACCTCCAGCCAGAAAAAATCCTGCAATAATAATTGAAAATATAATAATATATAGGGTATTAGCTGCGATCATTGCCATACTTGATGACATTACGATCCCAGAGACGATCAACAACTTCTTGGCGTCCTTGATTCTGTCATAGATTTTTCCAAATAAAGGAGAAGATATGAGGGCAATTATCAAATTAAAGCTTCCTACAAAACCAGCTATTGTAGGATCTATGTTCAAGTGATCTGCAAGATAAAAGACAATAAATGTCAAGGTTAGATTGGATCCTATCTGAAACCCAAGTAGCGCCAGTCCAAGTACAATGAGAGATTTGTTAAATAATATCTGACGTAGTTCGGATATTTTGATCCCAAAATCTATCTGTATCTTTTCTCTTATCAATGCAATGATTAATAATAAACCAGTTACTATGCCTAATAGCCCACTTAACATTAAGCTTATTCTCCAACCAGTAACTTCTGCTAATATGATCCATCCAAAAATACCGATTATCCCACCTAGAGCATGTGCTGAATTGAGTAATCCTATTCCAAAGCCTTCTGATTCTTTCCCCAAATACTTTGAAATTAAGATAACACTAGGACCAAAGAAACATGCCATTCCTAAACCGACTATAAATCTCAATACTACCATTTGAAATAAGTCGGTAGATAGCCCAGAAAGAAATGCTGCAGATGAAGTAATCAAAATTCCATAAATGGCAATCTTTCTTGGGCCATATTTTGCGGCAAGGATTCCTGCTGGTATCTGAAATATGCCTATGCCTATAAGAAAGCTTGATGTAATCAATCCAAGCATAGAGATGTCTTGTTTGAAGTCTGAAGCTATGAAGTAAAAGATAGAAGCTATATTGAACCAGTTTATAGAGTATAGTATTCTCGCAAATATCAAAGAAAAGACTGAGGTACGATTGATTACTATGACCATCTACATGCCGTACTATTGAATATATTTCTTTATGATGCAAAAATGTTTATTATAATTAGTAATACTTAATCCTTATATCAAAGTGACCTGTGATAGTTCGCCGTTCCTTGAGAAGTTTTTAAATAATTGATAACAGCAAGCAAGCAAGCAAGATCTACCACCTCATTGTTAGAGATGTAATGACGAAATGAGTTTTTCGTTTGCATAATGTTTTTGTAATGTAATGCATATACTCATTCTTGTATCGGTTAGAGTTTACTCATTCCATATTTCTATTTTATTTCTATTTTATCTTTATTTTTTGTTTTAGTAGACAATCTTTAAAAAGATATATAAAAAAACATACGCTATATCATTGTATTATCTGACTACCATGACTGAACATTTTGCATGATGGAGAACTTTATTTGATATGCTGCCAAGTATCATTTCCTTAAACTGGCCCATACCACGACTACCAATTATTATAATATCAAATTTTTCCATCTCGCTATATCTAATAATTTTGGAAGC
>JAJNBK010000259.1 GCA_021155845.1 Nitrososphaeraceae archaeon | reverse complement strand
CATCTCTTTCATTTTACTCATATCATCTTCTGTCTTGCCATGTTCTTCAATGCCATGGCGTGCAGCATCTCTAATAACATCTTCTTCTGTTTCTCCTTTTGCAACGTAGTCACATTCAAATCCAGCTTCACGACAAGATAATGTTTTCATAACTTATCTTACTTTATGTTGTATCTAAGTCATATAATAAAATTTACTATGGCTTCATTTACCAAAATCAATAATTAATCTACATCTGGAGAATAGGACGATATTTGTTGTTTGTTGATTTCCTTTTGCTCTTTTAATTCAGTCTCGATGAAGTTTCAAATATTCAGAATATAAGAAAACAAGGTTGATTTGCTACTATAGAGAGAGATATTAGCATCTGGTAAACTAATGTCCATTCAAAATTTCTTTTGCGTAATCTTTAATTTCTATGTCCGTAGAGGAATTGCCTTCAAATAATAAAGTTGCAATTATAGTTTGTACGAGTTTGTCGAAAGATTTGAAATGATTTTTTGTTGAGCGGTTATTTTCTTTAAATTTTGTCTTTTGTTTATTTATATATATATATATATATATATATATTTCATATTTCTTATTTAGCTCTTTATTTTTTTTATCTACTAGAGCTAGAATTGCCATGGAGATATCTTAAAGTAATTTTAAGTGATCTGTTACTTTGTCAATCAATCCAGAAGGTCCAGGCCCTATTCCTATACAAGTTATCGTTCCAGCAGGAATTTGAGTCAAACCACGATCTTGAACCTCTGCTACTGCCAAATGTAAAGATTGTGCGTGTTTTCTTAATTCATGAAGTTCTTGTAGAGTTTGAACCTTGACTACTACCTTTGCCTGACCTGCATTAAACCAGGAATTAAACCAATTAATGTTCCTCATTTTTGTAATTTCTACTGCCATTACGGCCGCATGAGCTACCTGTGCAGCCAGTTTGCCCGTGCCCATTCCTAGATCTTTTCGAACAACAATTACTTGTTTATAATCTTCTCTCCTATCGACTATTGGTATCACCTTCAAAATTTAGTTAATTTTTATATCTCCCTTTATCTACATTAGATACTCATCGTATTTTATTTATCTATTTATTCACGTTTTTATATTTCCTGTTCGTTTATGACAACTGCAATACGGCTGATAATAGAATCCGCTGTGGAAATTGCTAACCTTATTGCTGGTTTATTCTTGTTTACGTTCATCCTATTATAAAAAAGAGAATTGTTGTCATGTCAAAATGTAGAATTTATCTTATATCGTATCAAATTGCAGAAGCCGTGTCTATCCACTCAAGTTTTAAAAGTATTGTAACACATGACGACATGCAATGGATTTTGTCTGTTTTGTCTATACTCTATTTCTAACTGATGTTCTGATTCACTAATCTTTATCTTAGAATCCTCTATCCACATCTTCTCTTTGGATTTAATGATTGCAATTCAGTTACTGCTGATGAAATTGGCTGATAGCCTATTATAACATTTGAATTGTTACTAATGTATGTATATTGAATATGATCTTTAGAGGTTGTGATTATAAGCTTGTAGACTACCTCTGATGGTTAACTCTGAGAGTAGTAGATAGACGTATCTATCAAGTGCTTTCTCTTTTAACTTTACCAATACCGATTGTTGGATGCATATATGGTTAGTTTTTTTCTTATAGGTTGCAGGCCTGTTTATATATATATGATACGATGACACTTTGAAAGTCATTAAAGCTAAGGTAAGTATTATCCAAGTATTATCCTAGGATTTTGTATACTATGAGCTTTCTAAGGAAATTGATTTGTCCCTGATGATGTTGTTGTTTCACATCTACCGTTTATACACCTAATTGATGTTTCGCAGCTATCGTTTGTACATGTTCCGTTTGTACAGACACCATTTATACATATCAAAGACTGACTGTGACCATTAGTTTGGTTTTGTATACTTCTCACTGTTTGAGCGTTTGTTTGCTGCTGATAAAGCGTCGCTACCATCATTGTAGATAATAATGCCAAAGCAGCGAACATCATTAAAGTCAGATGGCTCTTCATATCTCTTATTGACCATTTGCTAATATAATATATTTTTATATCGAAGTGCTGATGATTTTTTATTGAATTTTTTATGTATAGATGCCCTCTTAGAATTGCTAAGCTATTGCAGACTTTATGATCTAAATGGTGAGTTGTGTGTTACAATACTATAAAGTGCCCTATAAACCGAAACTATGCCACGGTGACTATAGTTGATACATATCCTTTCTCTTTCTATAAACTATCTACTTTCCATACAGACAATTATAATATTCTAACTCCATATAATACCTAAAATTATAAAATGTGGTCTTGTATTACTACTAATGGAATAGTTGTATATATATAGGAGAGAGATAACGTAATATTTTTCCACTGAAATACCCTTTTATTTTCTATTGTGTGATGAGTAGCAAATCATATCGGTCAAAAGGAGTATGCAATTGTAAAATATTAAATGTTATAAATAATAAATGTAATTTTGTATAATATTGTTCTATCATATTTCTTATATTTATACTATAGGAGTTATGATTAGAATTGGTTAATATATATGAAAGGACAGTTATC
>JAJNBK010000258.1 GCA_021155845.1 Nitrososphaeraceae archaeon | reverse complement strand
TAATTTCTAGAAAGATAGTTAAAAATACCGCTAATGATACAGAAAAAATAGAAAAAGAGGCTGAAAATTAGTATGGCAAAAATTATAGGAATTGATCTTGGAACAAGTAATTCTGCTGCGGCAGTAATGATAGGTGGCAAACCCTCAATTATACAGGCAGCTGAGGGTACTTCTGTTGGAGGAAAGGCGTTTCCGTCCGTGGTTGCTTTTACCAAAGACGGTCAGCTATTAGTAGGTGAGCCTGCCAGGCGTCAAATGATATCCAATCCCGAGGGCACAGTTTCTGCGGCAAAGCGCAAGATGGGAAGTGATTTTAAATTCTATGTTTTAGGTAAAGAGTATACTCCACAGCAAATATCTGCCTTCATTCTTCAAAAAATTAAGAAAGATTCGGAGGCTTTTCTAGGTGATACTGTGGATAGGGCGGTGATCACAGTACCTGCATATTTTAATGATAATCAAAGACAGGCGACTAAGGATGCGGGTGAAATTGCAGGTCTGCAAGTAGTGAGAATTATCAACGAGCCGACAGCTGCTTCACTTGCATATGGATTAGACAAGGTCCAGAAAGATCTGAAAATAATGGTTTTTGACCTTGGAGGCGGAACATTGGATGTTACAATAATGGAAATGGGAGGAGGAGTCTTTCAGGTCAAGAGTACTTCAGGAGACACTCAACTTGGCGGAACTGACATGGATAATACCTTAATAGATTATATTGTAGAGGAGTTTAAAAAACAATCTGGTCTTGATGTCAGAAATGACAAGGCTGCCATGATGAGAATAAGAGAGGCAGCAGAAAAAGCAAAAATAGAATTATCAAATATCGTAAGCACAGAAATTAATTTGCCATTCCTTGCATACGATCCTAGAACAGGGCCAAAGAATCTTATCATAACTTTAACAAGAGCAAAACTAGAGGATCTCCTTAGGGTATTGATCCTATGGAAGCAGTAGCGATGGGAGCCGCAATTCAGGGAGCTATTATTTCCGGCGATGTTTCTACAGACATTTTATTGGTAGATGTCACACCCCTCACTTTAGGCGTAGAGGTTCTGGGCGGCTTAAAAGAACCATTAATAGAACGCAACACAACAATTCCTACAAAAAAATCGAAGGTGTTCACTACTGCTGCTGATTATCAGACTGCAGTTACAATACATGTAGTCCAAGGAGAAAGACCTATGGCAAGTGATTGCGTTTCCTTAGGGATGTTCAACTTATCAGGAATCCCTCCTGCTCCTAGAGGTGTACCGCAGGTAGAGGTTACATTTGATATAGACGCAAATGGAATCCTGAATGTTGCAGCGAAGGACTTGGCTACATCCAAGGAAGCAAAGATTACAATAACTGCTAACACGAAATTATCAAAAGAGGAGATCGAAAGGCTAAAGAAAGAATCAGATAATTTTGCTGAAGCTGATAAAAAGAAGAAGGAAGAGGCCGAAGTCAAAAATGAAGCTGATAACTTGATCTATGCTGCAGAAAAGCTAGTCAGAGAAGATTTGAAGGATAAAATTAAACCTGAACAAGCTGATAGAGTTAACAAGGCAGCTCAAGAGCTAAAGGATGCAATTGCAAGCAACAACATAGACAATATCAAGACAAAAACTCAGGAACTGAAAAATATTGTCGGCGAGGTCAGTACGGAAGTTTACAGAACTGCTGGTGCTGCCTCTACTGCTGCTACTGCTGCTGGTGCTGGGGAAACACCTGGTGCTGGTTCAACAACGAGCGAGTTCGCTGGAGGAGGAGGTGGAGGAGGAGCTTCGGCAGGCACGTCATCTTCCCCTCCTCCTTCTTAATATTGCCTTTTAGGCTTATGAGCACGGCTTATGATGACAATCTTAGATCATAGGGATTTAAAAATATGAGTGGCAATAAAAGGGATTATTATGAGGTACTTGGTATCCAAAGGAGTGCAAATAAAGAGGATATCAAAAACTCCTATAGAAAGTTAGCATTACAATATCATCCTGATAGGAACAAATCACCAGGAGCTGAAGAAAAATTCAAAGAAATTTCTGAAGCATATGCTGTTTTATCTGATGATGAAAAAAGAAAAAGATATGATACTTACGGTCATGTCGGAGCCGAAGAAGTATTCAGAGGTTCTGAAGCTAATTTTGATGAAGTTTTTAAGGATATGGGATTCGGAGGTTTTAGAGATATCTTTGAACAGATTTTTGGAGGCGGCGGCCGTGGCGGATTTGGCAGCGCGAGAAATGATCCTTTCGGTTTTGGTTTTAGCTTTGGTGGCGGAAGAAAAAAAGGACGAGATATCATTTATGATGTTGAACTTTCATTAGAAGAGGTTCTCAAAGGTAGAAAGGATGAGATAGAATTACCAAAACTTGAGAAATGTAGCAACTGTGGAGGAAGTGGATCTGCTCCTGGGACAAAACCAAGAAAATGTAGCGTTTGCAATGGCCAAGGTCAGACAAGACGGGTATATAGTCAAAATAGATTCTCTACATTTGTCTCATTAGAACCATGTCGAACCTGCCAAGGGCAAGGCGAAATTATTGATAAACCATGTACTGTCTGTAATGGTTCTGGCAGATTTAAAAAGAATAAGAAACTGAAGTTAGAAATTCCTGCAGGAGTAGAAGATGGTATGACATTGCAGTTGCAAGGCGAAGGTGAGCCATCTGAAAATGGCATTGCTGGTGATCTGTTAATACGCGTTCATGTAAGACCACATTCCATATTTGAAAGATTAGAAGATGGTCACTTGCTCTACAATCTTAATCTGAAATTCACAGATCTTGCACTTGGAATTGACGTTAAAGTGCCAACCCTTGATGGCCACGAAAAGTTAAAAATACCTCAAGGCACTCAGCCTAATACTATTCTGAATATTCGAGGCAAAGGATTACCACACTATGGTAACTATGGGAAGGGTGACCAGCTGGTTAGAATCAATGTTAAAATTCCAACAAAATTAAACGACAGACAAAAGTTATTGTTGAAGGAATTAGATAAGGAGTTCAGAAATAATGGAGAAGACGCATAATGATTTTAATAGAGTTGATGTTTTTTTGCAGTCAGTAAAAGAAAAGAGATGTGTGTGTTCGTTCGAGGCAGTCTAGAAAAGGACTGAAATTTCTTTTTCAAATATTGATGATAGTATAAGAGAAATAATAGAATTACTCAAATGATAAATAGACGTACCAAAAATGTTGAACAGCATGCTCCTAAGAACTTCGCTGAGAAGATAGTTTACATCTTGTAAGAAGAAAGTCCAATAGTTTATGATTACTTACTCTGAGAGAGAGAGAGAGAGAGAGAGAGAGTGTAGTAACTTTAGTAGAATGTTTGAAAATATCAATGCTTTTATTAGGCTTGTTGACTGAGACAAGAGCATATAGACAAGGAATCGAAGAAGTCAAGGTAGTTGCAGAATTATCAAGTCAAAAAACAAGACCTGCGACTGACACTAAATATATGTAGTCCTCGAATCAGCTGTGAGAGCTTATCTCCAGGAATTTACTCGTATGATATGAACAATTTATCATTGGAAAACAACTAAATAACAAATACAATATAACATAATATTTAGATAACTTAGTATGCACATTCGCTCATAATTAATTAATTGGATATACAAACAATATTCCTGATACTAAATTCTCTATAAATATTATAAAACAATAAGCATAGTGAAATAGAGTCACTTAATGCTTGCAATTGAGGCAAAACAGGTATCAAAAATATATAAGGGTTCAAGTTATGCTGCCTTGAGCACCGTATCTTTAAATGTAGAACCTGGACAAATATTTACACTGCTTGGCAGAAATGGTGCAGGCAAGACCACTTTTGTAAGAATATGCGCTACACAGCTAATGCCTACTGCAGGAAGTATAAGTATTCTTGGATATGATGTAGTAAAGGAACCTGGCAAAGTAAGGAATATTATTTCAATAGTTCCCCAAGAGGGCAGACCATTAAGAGCCCTTACTCCGTGGGATCATGTATATAATTGGTTACAAATCAGAGGGGAAAACAAACATAAATCTAAGGAAGAGACAGAAAAAATTCTACGTAAGCTAGAACTTTATGAAGCAAGAAACAGGCCTGCAATGAATCTTTCAGGGGGTATGAAGCAAAAAGTTCTTGTTGCGATGGCTATGGCTACTAATGCTGAATTGTTATTTCTTGACGAGCCCACTATTGGATTGGATCCAGTCTCAAGACGTCAAGTGTGGTCAGCAATTAAGGATTGGAAAAAGGAAGGGAAGTCAATTTTATTGACAACACACTATATGGATGAAGCTGAAATGCTTTCAGATAACATCGTAATAATAGACAAGGGCCGTATAATAGCCCAAGGCATTATGAATGAATTGCGAAAGATAATTCCTCAAAATATTAGAGTAGATATTGCAAAGGATACAGTTGACACTAACCTGCTTAAAACATATGGCTCAGTAGTAGATACTGGAACTAATACGATAAGGGTATTTGCCTTTGATTCTGCAGTGAAAGAATTATCTGAATTTGCAATAAAAAAAAATATCCCTTTTACAGTTTCTCCCATAACCTTGGATGATGTATTCGTTTCCCTTGTTGGGGATGGACAAATAGAGCATAATGATGTTAATGTTGATTATGATACTGACAATTAAAAGCTGTTAAATTTTTCTTCCAACCTAAATAGCGTTACCAATTAGTATAAACATTATTATTAATATTTATAATTTATTTCTAATACTCGATAAAATTATAATCATAATAGTCTATTTGTAGGTTTGCAAATAGAAAGTAAAGAGCATTCCATCAGTCATGTTATTGTTTTGATAGACATCATATATATCATATCTTTCTAGTTGTAGTGATCGATATAGTATTTTATCTATTGAGATAAAATTCCTTCAATATTAACTACATAGCTTTTTTCTGTAGGTTCAATTTGATATTTGCAACCAACCATTTGACTTACAATTTGTAGATTTGTCTTGAGATGTTCTGTCACTCTTCCTACTCTGTATCGCGATTTACCTTTTGCTAAGCTTAATGGAATGACCAGCATATCGGCAAGGAAGAAATCAATGGGAACATTAGCCAGATAACTTTCTAGGAATCTATATGCAGCTTCTTCACCTACGCTCTCTGCAGTTTTACCTATCTCACCTATTGAATCTCCGCCGATATAAGGACCAAAATCAGATTCACAATGAACTAAAACTGAGGAGCCTGGTGATAATGATGTTTCAAGTGAAGAAGAATAGCCTCTGCAATGGACACCATTTTTTTCTAATTTTAAAAGAGCAGACGAAATCTGGCGTTCTGCAACATGTTTGGGAAGTTGACTGCAAACACTTACAATTTTTGGTTCGATATTATGTGTATTCAAAAGGTCAAGAGTGTCTGGTCTTTTACAGGGACTTATTTCAGATCGTATTTGGCCTCCTCCTTTTGGATAGTATCCTCTCTTTAAAATTTCTATACTGAACTTTATGCCGATGCTGCGATATGCTTGCATTATTATATACCGCAAATAATCTGTCGTGGGGCTCATTTTTACATCTGTGCCACCCGTAATTTCGATGCTAAGACTTTTGCCTGAAAGAGAGACTGCTGGAATTACAGTTTGCAATATCATTGGAATGCTGCCTGCAGTACCAACATTGATTTTAATCATACTGTCTTCAAATTTGTCAGATTTTGGAATGAATCTTATCCAGTCTGATCCGACTAGCAGATTTTCCACACGTGCATGAAACAGATTTGCTACTGTCCTAATTGCAAACATATGCTGCGGCCGCACACCAGGATTTTGACGCTTGGCTCGAATATTTATGACTTCAATCGGTTTACCTGTTATTGCTGAAAGCGAAACGACGCTACGCAAAATCTGCCCCCCTCCTTCACCAAAAGATCCGTCAATTTTTAACACGTAGATCTGTCATTGTTTTGAATTAGAAAGATAAAATCCTTGCTTTGAATACGTCTGTCCATCATCCATATTGGGATAAAGAGGAATTTTATTATCAGATATTCATAGTACAAATCATACATGGATGTTAAATACATTCTAGCATCATTTCTAAATACGCCATAATAACAGTCAAAATATTATAAGTATAATAGAGTCGCATCACTGATAATAATACTACTGCTCAACAAGATAGCGGGCAAACTACAGCAGCAGGACAAGGATATACAGTTAATTCAAAAGCCAAACCCAGAAAACAGCAGCAACAACAAGAAAACGAACAACCGGCAAACCAAGAGTAAGAGAGATTTCCTAAATCTTTTTTTATATCTCTCGTTTCTTTAGTCAAGTCTTCTGGCAAAAATCATTATCATAATTACCAGAGGCATATGCCGCAGATGCAGCAACACTAGCAACATCGCCATCAACACTATTATTAAGATCACTACAAGAAATACTACACAATAGAATCATACAGAAGAAAGGAGAAATGTGCAGAACACATAATAGAGATTATACAGACATCCTATGGCAGAGATAGAACAATCCAATGGCGTAGCAGCAGAACGCAGCATGATCACAACTCATAATACTTAATAATAATTTTTAAATAGACTTTAAAAACTTTAATCGTTCTAGGTGCTCAAGATATTTGATTTCATAAAATTACTTTAAATTATCTCATAGTTTGGTTTACAACAGTGATATCTAGAGGCTTATTTGTAGGCAGATTTCAGCCCTTCCACTTAGGACATCTTGCTACTGTCAAGTTTGCACTAAATAGAGTCGAAGAGCTCGTAATAGTAATTGGAAGTGCACAGACTAGTCATGAGATG
>JAJNBK010000257.1 GCA_021155845.1 Nitrososphaeraceae archaeon | reverse complement strand
CAATATTTAAGTAGAAAACAAATTTGTCATTTAAATGATGAGTCATTATTATTGTTTCTGTTATATGACAATCATCATCTGCTTTATAGATTATCCTGGAAATATATACAATTAAAAATAGATTGTGATATTTAAGGGCTTTATATGGTAATCATTACCATTGGTTACCAGATTTTATATATTCATATATAATAGTATCATTGTATAAAAATTGGTAGACAATAAATCAAAAGATGAAAGCAGTGCTGTAAGATCAACTCATGTATTTGACACAGTAAAGGAAAATTTTGTCAGAACAGTAGATGAGATGGCAAAAGTTCAACCGCAATATTCACAAGCATTCTCTAACCTTCAGCTAGATTTCATCCAAACAACAAAGAACATAATTCAGAACACAATTTCATCTCAAAAGCAATTGGTAGGAAGCTGGAATAACACAGTATCAACACCATACGCAGAGCATTTTACAAGACAAACAAATGAAATTACCAACAACACATTAAGAGCAGTTGGCATTACCAATAATCGAACAGTTGACGCAGTAACAGAATTTGGCACTAATATCGCAAAGACCTGTACAGCCTTCTCTGCTGCAGCTCAACAACAACAGCAACAGTTCGCCAAGCAGTAAAAAACTATCTAACTTCTTTTTTGATTTCTTTTACAGTATATTTTCAGTGTTTAATACATTTTCAATAGTTAATCTAGTTCTTACTCTTACTTCTGCAGATCTTTTTTCTCTCTTATACAAATAAAACTTCATCATCAGCAGCAGTTATTACATTTGATAGGATGTAAGACAGATTTGACTCTATTTTGCCACTCAGAATCTATTACATATTGAATGAACTAATATTATTTCTTCAAATAGTCACCAGTTTGAAATCTCATAGATCCTGACTGTGTTATACATAATACGATATTAGACAATTATGTCATCTAAAATCAAGAAGTATTTCAATTATTTCTGGAATCAGGTTCGCAGACCTATGCAAAATAACCAAGATAGATTGACTAAAAGTATTTGGAGCAATTTTGTTTAATACATCTATATAATATATCGATTGTTAGATACTGCAAAAGAAACTCTGATGTATTGTTATATCATCAGCAATATTGCCTTTAATATTATCATAAATTTCTGCCTCTTCTATTATGCAGGTATCACTTTGATTATATGGACCTCGGAATGTCGATGATGAAGACAATGATAAGTAGGATTGGACGAAGAAGCCGCAGCATTTATGGTATTATTTGTCAATACTTCGACCAGGTCTTCGTAATTGTTTTCGGCTAAATGTAATATCTTATCATTATTAGATTCAGTGTATTGAGTAATGCTATTGTTATTATCTTTGTGTTGTTCACCATCATTCGTGATTGATATGTTAAGAATTTTATTAACTATTTCTAAATTAGGTTTTAAAGTTTGAAGTAGTGCGACGCAAAAGATACTGATAAGAGTATTTTGTTGTCCGATAAAATGACTTCATTTTTTTGACGATCTGCTATAGCTATGAATATCCTTCATCATCATCATTCAAAATATTTGCAATCAACTTTTATACTCAATCCTTTTGAGCAGTAAGTTCTTATACTTTTGATGTTTTCTCGTGTACTCTGTATACTAACAAGTTAAATTATGTTGTTTGTATAAAAAGGTCAGTAAATGCAGCTTACCAAGAAGCTTGAGATACAGTCTAAGAAGAAAATCATTGAATTTCTTCATAACCAACCTGTTGGTAGGATAGCATCAATAGATATCAATGGATATCCACAGGTTATACCTATGAATTTCGTTTTTGTGCAAGCAGAGGATCCATACACTAATTCAGAATCTATAATAAAATCAGATGCCGTTTATATGCATTCCCACCCTTTTGGTGAAAAACTTGACAACATTAAACGAAATGAAAAAGTAGGATTCGAAGTTGATCAGCATATATGCTTTTTACCATCGTACTATTTCCATCCTAGTGATGCATCACAAGCAGATACTCTTTATATAAGCATAGTCATTAAGGGAAATGCTTCGATTGTTGAAGATAATAAAGAGAAAGCCAGCGCACTAAATGCCTTAATGAAAAAGTATCAGAAGGAAGGAAGATATCAAACACTTCATCCATACATGTCATCTGTCAATGAAGTCACTGTCATTAAAATAGTTCCGAAAGAAATGCGCGGCAAATATAAGATAGGTCAGCATTGGGCATCTGCTTACAGATTGAAAATAGCCGGAAACATTATTGAAAGAGAAGGAAAAGGTCAAGCAAAAGCAATTCTTGATATTATGGGAGTAGAGATTATGCCAAATGGTAGCTTAAATGTAAAAGAAGAACCATTTATGTGACTTTCTTATTTTTAATTCAATTTTAATTTCTGAATACTGCTGTGCTTTTTCTATCAAATTATTAGTGCTGTCCACAGATCTGGAATGCAAACATGATGTAACCAACAACCTTACCAGAATCTCTATATGGATAAAAATTATTTGTCTCTTTTGGCATTAACTCATTCTTCAATGCTACAGCATCTTCTTTAGGTATTGGTAGTTTAATCAGACGTTCATTCAATATTTTGTCCCATAGTGGCTGAGGAGATGGATCTTTCTTTGCGACAATCATTGAAACGATTCTGTTTGGTTGCTCCCTATCAAGTACTACAAAATAGTTGTAATCGTCTTTTTCACCAAATGGGTCACGCGTAGTATAGGGGTCAATTTCAATATACTTTTTGAGATTATCTCTAAGCCAATCGGCTAGTCCGCTCATTATAGCAATATCAGTTATAGCTAGTTTCTTAATTTGTTCGGCTGTTGGTGGTTTTGCAGATGCTACTAACATGTATTTCTATAACAATCATCACACAATATAACTTGTACTCTTTATTATGAGTGTATAATTATATTTCTTTCCCAGTAGATATAATGTTATAAAGTTGATGGGATGTATAATAGTTGTGGATGCTTAAATTATTTTACCAATAATAGCTCTGCCTTTTGATTGAGCATTGGATATATTATTATGTTACTAATTATATATGAAAAAACCATTAAATTGCAATACTTTGTTAAGAAAAGTGCCGGGGTACCCAAGCTAGGTAAGTTATAGACCCTAAAAGGGGTCAGCCTCGAGATCAAATAATGACATGCTAGCTGATGTCCTTCGGGACTCGTGGGTTCGAGTCCCACCCCCGGCGTCACACTCTATGCTTTTTTGGATTGGAAATTTTTGTTCCATAAAAGAGACAATGGAAGATTTAGAAAAAACTACAAAAGCTGGTCTAGATTCAGCACCAGAACTAAGTAAAGAACAACTTACACATGGCGACGACACATCAAAAGAATTATTATATGGCGGCGGCGGTAATGACAATAAGAATAAAAAAATACGTGATAACAATAGCAGCACAGGAAGATTATAGAAACTAGAGATAAATTCTCAACATCTCACACGGGAAATAAGAATGGCAGTGTAGTATAATACTATAATAACCAATAACCGCGGCCTAAAGATGGGGCCTACATCTATAGAGATATAATAGAAATTAGACAACTGTACAGCAGAAAAGGCATAAAGAGAGACAGTCAGTCACTATCAAGAACATCTAGGGTAAGAGAAAAGACATGAAAGGAGATCCAGCCTGGAGAAACCATGAAACAAAATTGACTCTACCATGGCCAATATTTGTCAGACACGTAGAAGATAACTTATAGTAGATATGATCAGAAGAACTAAAAGGTATACATTCAAAATAATAGACAAGCCAAATATATGATTTAGATAACTTTTCAAACACTATTGCTCCGTTGTATATGTATCTGAGCTAAACCCATTGCGGTGTTTCAAATCTCTAGGGTCTGTATATAAGCTCTTATGAACTCTAGCGATACTAAACTCCATTTTATTAAAGACTAATTAAGCTACTAGCTTAAGCCTTTTGCAAAACTATATTGATATTTGCTGTGTCTAATGCTGCTGCTCTTCTACGCCAATAAAGTACAAATTTTGCATATAGGATCTGGGAACATCCTGCAAATGCTGAAATATCGTTATGGAACCATAAGATGACTTTTTTATTGTATATATATACATATACACATACACATATATACTCTAAGTAAGATTCTCTTTATTTTTATGAAAGAAAATAATGTTGCGACAGTAAGAACTGCCGATATTTTTAGCGTCTAACCAAATGTTATTGTGTTTGTGGCCAAGTTAGAACAGCTTGCAGAGCCACTACACCTATTCACTTGATTTTGTTCGAAGTTGAAATCCGTATCCTGAGCGCTTCAGCTTTCTGTATAGTAGTAGGTACTACGGCTAGTCCTGTTGACATCATTGCTACTGCTACCAAGGTTCCTACCATTAGTAAAGTGGAATTGTTAATATTATTTCTTATGGGACTGTCTGTACTAATAGTATATTACTTTAAGAAAATATTATTGAATTTTCTTGATATATATATTCAGTAGATATTATTATAATATTAAAAATTACTAGTAATACGAGCTTGATAAGGAACATTTAATTATACATAACATCAAGGGATATTTTCACCAATGGCGATAGTAATAACAATAG
>JAJNBK010000256.1 GCA_021155845.1 Nitrososphaeraceae archaeon | reverse complement strand
ATCTCCTCCATCGCCGCCATCACCATCTCCTCCATCGCCGCCATCACCATCTCCTCCATCGCCGCCATCACCATCTCCTCCATCGCCGCCATCACCATCATCTGTATCAGTATCACCATCATCTGTGTCTGTATCAATTGGTGGTGGTATTGGTGGTGGTGGTGGTAAGGATAGATTGCCCTCTGCTGATTTTGCAATGGTGAATTGGTCTGTCATTTCTCCACCATCATTGCTGTAGAATGTACTAACAAGCGTTGTCGTTCCATCATTGTTATTATTTGTAATATCTACATTTAGAAAGCCATACACTTCATCTTGGGCAGTTGTCAGATAAGGAGCTTTATTTCCATTTAGATGCTGAAGAAAAGCGCCTCCAGTACCTACTGTAGCAAATATCTGCCCTTCTGGATTAATATATGTATTTCTGTTTCTGTCTGTTATTATTGGATTAATTGGTGTATCGATATTATATTTGATAGGATAGGTACGCTGATAGTTGTGCTGATGTCCTTGAAGTACTAAATCAACATTATATTGTTCAAATAGTGGATGGTATGCCTCTTTGGACTATTACAATCCAGTCTATATTTGGATCTGCTGCTGCTTTTGCTAGATCATTTTGTACAAATATGTATTGTTCAGAACCTATTTCGTCTGCAACATAATCTGACATTACAGTAAAGTGAACATTCTGATAGTCAAAGGAATAGTACTGACTTGTAAGACCAAAATGTTCCATATATTGTGCTAATTTTGTTCCCTTGACATCATGGTTACCTATTGCAATCTTCATAATATTATCAATAGGCCGTATATCATCAAACCAGCAATTTGCATTACGTCCATAATATGCGTAGTCACCAAGTCCAAGTACCAATTCTGGATTTTTGTCTAATATGTTATTTACAGTATCGGTTGTGTGCGATGAACATCCCCAATCACCTGCAGCAGCAAAGTTAAAGTTAATAATCCCAGGAAGAGCAGAGGTAATAGAAGTAGAAGTAGCATATGCATGGTATTGTTGTTGATTTTCATATTCAGCTGCACTTCCAGGAAGGACAGCTACCGATAAGATTATTATAGATATAATTGAGTAAATTAAACGTAATGTAGATGTCTTAGTATATGAGGTGTTCATTTATCGATAAAAGCATTCGATTTACCCAATTGGGTTATAAAAAGATATGTTATCCCAAGTTAGAAAAATATATTCTTGTACTAATTTATTAGTTCATTAATAGTGAAAATAAAATCATAACTGTTCGTTATGTTGTTTTAATTGATTTGTACATTATTGTTAACTCAATTTGTATATTAATTATCAATTGTTATTTATTATTTATAAATGACGACGACGCTATAAGGGTCTTGAAATTGACGGTTATCGGAACCTTCAACTTCCTATATTGTTATGAATTTATCATCTGCCGTAAATTTTGAATATTATATTATTCAGCGTCTCAGATTCGAAATATTATCAAAGGGACCCACGGCAACACTTTCTGGAGCCATAGAAATCGATCAATAGACAAATTAACCTGGCAATCTTCGCTATAGTGGAAGCTCTATGACTGGCAGGAGCAGTTGTTTTGAATCCTGATGACTCAGCAAGGATCTTTAGCTGTAGGAAGATCTTCACCACCATCCAGTCTTAAATCTAATAATTCAGGACAGGGATTCAATGCAACTTCTATCACTGTCCTTAGTTGTTGTCTGAGAAGAGCTTCACTTCTCGGCTCGGAACTCGGAGAGAATCCTGATTATAACAGGTAATAGTTAAGCTCTAAAAGTAAGAATAGTGTATCTATATAACGCATATATAATCATTGTACATAAAAGAAATCTATTTAGGATATCGTTCCTTAATTCTGTCTATGATATAGCATAAATGCTGCTTATTGTTAATAAGACAATTGAATATATTATATTTTAAGCTGAGCAGATTTAATCTATTAAATTAGCATATTTTAGTTATGAATACCATCGAGATTATTCCTTGGTTAGTATTAGGATTTGCACCTACATTAGTTAGTATGGAAGTAGCATGGAGAATGGGTAAGATAATAGGTAAAAGAGGAGAAAAAATGCAATCACCATCAAAGAGAACGGAGGAAATAAAAGCATGATCATGATGACATTAGTAGATATAGTTTCAGTTATAGTAGGTTCTGGAATCATAATGACTCTTATTGGATTAATCGCAGTTGAGGGGCTAAGGAGCAAGAAAGAAAATAAACGCATTATGATAGTCAATAAGAAATGGCAAAAAATAAAAGTAGTTGCAAGATAGCAACAACAATAAGGTAAGACAGATTTTTTTATTAGAATTTTGTCGATAACAACAGATTTTTTTATTCCAAATGATTTTCTTATGCTATCTTAAGATCGACAGATGCAGTAGATTTAATGATCAGTATAGTTCAATTCAAAACTAAAATAATATTAAAATAATATTGAAACCTGGAATCTGAAAAGCAGTTCTGCAGCTCCTCCTATTTTTATAAAGCTGTTATCGTAATGACAATATCATGCAAGCTTGTGGATTAATATAAGTTCAGGAAGATCTGATAATTGCATGAATGTCAAAGATGAGAAAGATTATCTATTAAGAATTTAAAACTAAGAAGAATCAGAATCATATTAGAATATAATAAGGGTATTTATTCAGAATTTTTAATTTATTGTTATGTGTCAAAGAGCCTGCTTCTTCATTATATATATGTGTCTAACCAATTCTGCTTTGATTGTTCAATATCTATTGGCATATCTGAAGTTAAACTATTATACTATGTATGATAATATGATAATATCATAGCACTTTCTAACGACTGAAAAAGAGCGTTAAAATAACTTTGTATGTATAATTTATACTTGTACTAATCATTAGAATAATTTTTAGATTTTCAAATTAACGATCAATCCTAAATTATTATAAATGGTCAATGGTTCGTGTGATATTCCTAAATGCAGCTCATTAGCAAAAGGATTTGATATACAGGTGAGAGGCAAAGACGGCAAATTCCATGATATTGAACTTTGTCCAGAACATAAGCAAATCATAATAGACAATCTAACAAAGTGGATAATGATAGAAGGGATGCCCTTCTATAAGGATAAAGTCATGATGCAATGAAGGACTAAGTATGATGATTGTCAGAATTT
>JAJNBK010000255.1 GCA_021155845.1 Nitrososphaeraceae archaeon | reverse complement strand
CAATCAACCATGGAACAGAGATTTTGATTGGCCAGTAAGAGTAAATTCATTAAGTGATGCAGAAAAAATGCTCTGAATAAAGTGGATGATAGTCATGATCAACTTCTGAGAATGACTGTTAAATCATAGATAAATTTTCTCAACTATTCGCTAGATCCAGCATAGTTTTGAACGACCTATGGAAATGAAAATTGAACTATTTAAAATGCAGGAAATTCATCTCAAAACAATCTCTCACTGACTGATACATACATTCAAAGACTAATAGACAAAATTATTGAGTTTTCTAAATATAATTGTAAGAGTATTTGCTATCTGCAATTAAAGTTTATTGGATGTATCAGATTTTGATTTATATCTATTATAGAAATAGAGAAACTAAATTAAACAAAACTTTATGAGAATAATTAAGTGTTTGATCTCTTACATTTGATACAAGTCAGTATCGCTTTTTTCATTATTTAACATAATCTAAAAATCTTACCCATTCAGGGAACCAGAGATCATTTTCTGAAACGCCTATACCACGCGCAAGAATCGTAGGCGAGTTATAGTAAACTGCATCTGCTTTAATTTCCTTTTTCAATGACTCATTTAAATCGTCTATGGATGAAACTTGACCAACATACTTATTTGCAATTAATTCCCTATTCTGCGTATAAAGACCAACCTGGCGGCCATCTACTGTTGGAACATAACATACTATAACATAGATGCGGCTTACGCCGGCTTGGCGTAAATAATGGATCGTTTCCTTGACTGTACCTCCTGTCTGGATGGTACCTTGGATTGTCGCTATTTTGTTGTTATGGAAATGATTTCTTATTACGAATTTTAGTGATTTGCCTGTTGTGAGTAATTTATTTTTGCTAATCTGTTCTGAAAAGTCAATCATATGATCGGAATCATCATATCTGTCCTTAATTATGCCCTCAGAAGCCTCAAAAGTTTTGGAATATTTTTGATACTCTATGCTAAATCCTAAAGTCATTGGACGAGTATAATCGGGTTCAGCATATGCTGAATCAATGTCTATACCGGTTGCTAAAAAATTTGCCTGTTCTTTCCCAATATTTTTTCTAATGGCATATATACTCTTGCCATTGACTATTGCTGTAACATGAGATTCGCGGATAAATTCAAATGGATCCATCATAACCCGATCTCTCGATAGATCAGCAAGAATTTCCAATCCATTCTCCTTACTTATCTTTATCAACTGACCAGGCTCTACATCATTAAAATGCATATCAATCAATGATGTCCTTAACGAATTTTCCGATGCAATAATGCTCAAAGTCTTAGACTTGTTGGTGGCAGTGACAAGTGGCTTAAAACCACTACTATTTCTATAAGCATAGATGTGATCGTCCAATTTTAGAATCATGTTGCCCTTCAAATGCCTATCCAAGAACTCTGCTGCTCGTTCCGGATTTTGTTTTTTGATTAATAAGTCTACAAATATCTGATATATTTTAAAAAGAGAATCTGATTCCTTGGCTTGTCCAATATTAGGATGCAAGTATAACTTTTCGGTATCTACAAAGAAGCCATCAAGTGATACTTGTATTAACTTCATGCTTGGGAACTGGGGTGATCTCTTTGAAAGATATCCTATTCCATTATTACCAAGTAACTTTTCTTTCTTCGCGATTTTCAAAATATTTTCGTCTGAAGGAAGCGATCCTTCTCTTTCAATTACAGCATTCCCTATAGCCATTTTCCAATATGCTTTACCTCTATGCTGGAGCATTCGCATTGAATGTGTGAGATAATAAATTATGTTCATCGGTGTTTCTGCACCGAGATTGTAAACGGCGACAATTCCTGCCAATTAGTTACCATGCTGTCTTAATTATCGAGTGGATAAAAATCTTGTCCGCATTAAAAATCTTATATTATGAAATTTATTTATGATTCTAAGCCTTGATATCATATACTTTCAGAAAATGAATTAATTTTTTGCTAGAATAATACAATATGTTATACTATTGTATTATAATAACTAACTATTGTTCTGCGGCTGAAAGACATTAATCAGGCTTATACTAATATTATAGTGTTACCATGCTCATTGGTATTATAGGCAAGGCCAATGTCGGAAAATCTACTTTCTTCAATGCAGCAACAGAACTTGCTGTACAGGCTGCAAATTATCCATTTACAACCATTAATTCAAACATTGGAATAGTATATGCTAGACAGAAATGCGTATGTACAGAATTTGGCGTTCAAGACAATCCAATTCATTCATTATGCATTGATGGCAATCGATTTATTCCACTAAATTTGATCGATATTGCTGGCCTGGTACCAGGGGCACACTTAGGCAAAGGCCTAGGCAACAAGTTTTTAGATAACGCGCGACAGGCGGATGCTCTAATCCACATAGTGGATGCATCAGGTTCTACAGACAGTGAAGGTAAGCCCATTAGTCCAGGTACAGGAGATCCATTATCTGATATTACCTTTGTAGAGGATGAGTTTGATCTTTGGCTTGCGTCGGTTGTTAGTAGGGACTGGAATAAAGTTTCTAGAGAAGCAGAAAGTCAAGGACAAAAACTGGAACAGATGCTTGCTAAACGATTATCAGGACTAGCTATTGGGTCCCGT
>JAJNBK010000254.1 GCA_021155845.1 Nitrososphaeraceae archaeon | reverse complement strand
TGAAGGAATATTGCTATTGATAAGATTGGCTCCATCTTTTGCATCTAAAATAATAAGTGAGTATATCTACGCTTACAGTACTGGCTTGATTGATAACATAGCACCAATGGATAGTAAAAAGTTGCAGTCAGTGATTTCAAAGCAGATAGTGATGGAAAGAGAACTCATTGAAGCCATTATTGGATTACGACCAGATCAAAAAGAACTTGTCAGAAGCTTTTTCAAGGTAATCAGTTGAGCATATATATCACTACTTCTAAACCATATGCAATACTCTGATACTTATCAATTTTTAGCTTTAAATTTTTCATAGTGACAGCTTTTTCAATTTTACAATTAGCCAGCCAAAATCTTGACATTTCCAATAAATATTTCTTTAGGATATATACACTTTATTTTGGCATTTAGTATCCTGAATATTTATCTTTTAAAAAATAGCCTTGTCCTTAATTCAATTCTGTTATACCGGACAACATAGCGAAAAATTATTTCTGCTTTTCTCTATGACGAATATCTGCTACCTTTAGATCATCAGCGGCTTCTACATCATCATGAATACTGCTTGCTTGTTGAACTAACTGAGTAGTTTCTTTATATCTTGGGCTAAAGTGCGTGAGAAACAACTTTTTGACACCAGATGATTTTGCTAGTTCTGCTGCTTCTGTAGCGGTGGAGTGAAACCTTTCGAGAGCTTTATGATGTTTTTCATAGCTGTATGTTGATTCAAAAACCAGCACATCGCAATCTTTAAAAAAGTTTTGCAATCTTGATGTTGGCCTTGTGTCACCGGATATTCCTACTTTTCTTCCAGGGCGGGCAGGACCTATTATTTGGCTAGATTTAATAATTTTACCTTTGTATACAATATCCTGACCATGTTGCAATTCATGATATAGTTTTCCCTCCGGAATACCTAAGCGTTTGGCTTCTCTAATACTAAATATTCCTGGCCTTTCAAATTCTGTTAGACAATATGAATATGAAGGTATTGAATGACATGCTTTGCAACAACTAACTTGATAATCCTTCTCTTTTATAATGATACCTTCACTATCGATTAAATGTATATTAATATTAAAACTCAATCCGAAATTCATAATACGCATATTCTCTTTAAGAAATTCGGGTAATCTTTGCGGACCATAAATATCGAGCATTCTTTCTCTTCCTTGCAAAGACATAGTCTGCAAGAGTCCAAGAAGTCCAACACAGTGATCGGCATGCATATGAGTAATGAAAATTTTCATTTTTTTATTCATACCTAGACCAGCCTTTATGAAATTCCGTTGCATACCCTCGCCGGCATCAAATAACAGCAATTCATTACCTCTGACCAATGCTATAGAGGAGAGTCCTCGTTCCGATGAAGGTACAGCAGCTGATGTTCCTAGAAATATTAATCGCATATTTACCATGATCTAATCGTCACAATATGAGCCAGCTTCTTCTTATATCTGATAGACGCTTTTTTTCTTTTGTCATGTTATTATTGCATCCTAGTTCTTATTGAAGATGCTCATTACCTTTAAGGTAACGCTTTGCATCGATAACTGTTGGTTCTGTGTTATCTTAAAGTTACTATATTAATAATTCGACATGATCTTTTTCTCCTTAGTAGTTTTATAATCACGAAATGGGCGATTCTCGTTGAGATCCCATGATTTCATTAGGATGCATGTCTTTGAGTATTAAATTCTTCTATCATATTCCTCCTTTTGTTTGCATAGAATTAATCGCATATTATTACGTTGTTAAGTCAGAATGACAAAAAATTTCTATCGCGTATTGTTTTTGTTGCTACAAACTCTTGTTAACAAAACTGTCTTAATTCCAAGTAATTAATGTTGTAATCTTTCTTATAATACTGCTAAACTCAGTACTATAGTAATAGGTTGGGAAAGACCAATAAAATACAATAATCTTTGATAACTCTAAGATAATTTTTAAATAGAAATTTTATTGTGCGTGAAATAGGGAACGAAGACCTGCTGATATGATATTACTTAGGTCAACTTTGGCGTAGCGGCTAGGTATTGAATTTGTAGAAATTATTTCTTCTACACCCGCTGCTCTTATCTTTTCTGCAGCATTGTTAACCAATAAGGCATGAACACACATTGTATATATTTTATCAGCTCTATTCTTCTTTAAAACTTGACATGCTTTCACTATGCTCTCACCAGTAGTTATTATATCATCTACGAGAATAATGTCTCTATCTGCAACACTGCATTCTAATTTATCATCAATAAATACCTCTCCAGAGTTACGATCGCGACATTTTTTTAGGGCTAAAATATCAGCACCCAAAATTTTTGCAAATTCATACGCTCGTTTTATTCCTCCTGCATCTGGCGAAACAACAACGGTTCTATTAAGTTTCATATTAATAGCGGCGTGATTTGCTAAAAGAGGGATTGACGAAATGTTTTGAGCCTCAATTCTAAAATATGATAATGCCAGTGCACTATGAATGTCTATTGTTATCAATCGTTTATTCCCATAGTTTTGCAATTAATTCCATGCTAATAACTTCTCCATCTTGAAATGCCCTATCTTGGCGTGCATATGCCATGTATGGAATGACAGTACAAATATCTGAAGCTAGGTCGTCAGTACACTTTTTGATCATCATTAGTGTTTGCAAAAGGTGTCGATCGGTGGGAGGATATGTCGATTGAACAATAACACAGTTTTTTTTTTTAACATTGCCCATTTTTATTTTACTTTCGCTATCTGTAAATATCCGGACATCTACGGGGATCAATTCTGCCCCTTCTGCCCCCAAATCTTGAGCAATTTTTGCAGCAAGATCTGGAGAGGATGGCCCAGCTATTACCGAGAGTTCCTTTTGCAAGAGACGAACAGATTGATGGAACAATCTCATTCTTAAAAATGTTAATATTTATTATCAAATAGATAACGAATATGACTCGTTGTACCTTATAATATTGCTAAAGAATATATGTTCTCAATATAATTTGTTATCTAATGATTTCCTCACATTAAAATCCGTTTTATAGCTATGTACATAAAAGACCTCAATATGTGAATTCTAAAGGCAAAAGAAATTAAGAATATGATGTGTTTTATACAATTTAATAGTATATTCTGATTATAATAATTTGATAATGGCTGTAACCTGCTGATTGCTTACCTTTTCTAATTCATATCTGACAGCTCTTGAAACTTGTTCAGGGGCGATTAGACTAGAAAAGTCTACAATTTTCACGCCATCAAGAATATGCACCTGTGGAGCAAGGTCATTAGAAGTTGGATTTCCGTTTGAACGTAGAAGCAAGAAATCAATTTTATCAGCAACTTGCTTAGGACTTCCATTAAATATTACCGCATTTTCAATATACAGTCTTACACGGCCAAACTTGTCCAGCACCAATACTGACTGTTTCCTTGATTTTAGGAACAATTTTCTTTTGTATATCTCACATAGAAATACATGGTAG
>JAJNBK010000253.1 GCA_021155845.1 Nitrososphaeraceae archaeon | reverse complement strand
CTCCTCAGCACAGGTCATGCGATCCAGACACACCTGAACATCTTTGTCATCTCCTTTCATAATAGAAGCAAAAAGAGTTGATAAATCTCTAGCTGAATTTAGGATCCTATTAATTTCATCATGTAAAACGGCTAATGCTTTTCGTTTAGCCTGAACTTCCAATTCTCCACTGTACATCTCGTGTAAAATACTTCATCAGACTTTTAATCCTTTTGACATTATAATAAATTCATTGTCTAAAAACTTAAGATATCTATAAAACAATATTATAGCTATAATGAAAAGAGCTGCTGTGTTAAATTATTAGATATTTACAATATAGTCTGCAACTGAATAGTGAATCATTGAAGAACATTTTTGTTTTAGTTATGGATAGCGATCTCTTATGTCTTTTACATACTCATGTATTTTCCTTTTCAACTTGCTATCTACGTTCGAAAAATTGTGTCCTTTATTTCTATTAGGTCTCGGATAATTGCGCTACCAGTTTCCATACCTCCAGCTCCTCGACCAATTATTGTTTGATGACCTGAATGGTCAGAGAAAAAGGTGACTGCATTTAATGTACCATCTACACACACCGGATCCTTTTTTGATACTTCAGTAGGTCTTACATCCAGTTTTTTTTTATCACATATGGCTAAGAGTTTTATTGCATTGCCTCTTTCTTGAGCTCTTTGTACGTCAGAAACCTGAACAGAACTGATTCCAGTCCTGTGGATGTCCTTAATGGTGACTTTCATGCCCATAATCAAGTTTGCCATTATTACAAGTTTTGCAGCTGCATCGTATCCTTCAATATCTAGAGACGGTACTGCTTCTGCATAGCCTTTTTGTGTTGCATCTTTCAAGGCACTGTCGAATGTCAGACCCTCTTCCATTTTGCTTAGTATGTAGTTTGTAGTTCCGTTAAGAATCCCTTTAAATGAAGATATTCTATCGCCCTTTAAACATCGTTTTGCAAATTCTAGGATCGGTGTACCTCCTCCTACAGTTCCGCTAAAACGTAACAAAACACCATTATAATTTGCTAATTCCATTAAGGATGGAAAAGATAGTGCAAGAGGACCTTTGTTTACAGTAATTACATGCTTGCCCGATCTCATTGCTGAGATGATATTTGATGTTCCAGGTTCTCCAGATTCTATATCCGTTGGAGTTAACTCAATAAGCATTTCTGCTTCCATTTTTTCAATTACATAAAGGGGATCAAATCTTGAATTTGTCTTTTCATACTCTCCGACAGTACCCTTCAATCTTTTTACTTCTAGCAATCTTTGAACATCTAGACCTCTAGGAGCAATGGCACAGCCACCCGTATCTACGCATGCTACAATGCGAGGTTTGATACCATAAAGGCTAAACAGATCTGCAGAACGAGATAAAAGTAATTTTGCAAGGCTTTGACCCACTATGCCAAAGCCCACCACAATTAATCGCAATTTAATACTCAATACCGATTTGGGTTTAATATGTTTAAATCTGGACTTGTTATGGCTGCATATCTAAAATGATATTGCATTGACAATGACTCACATAAAGATAGTCAACAGCAGCAACTATAATTCGAGCTTGTTATCTGTTAAGAAATGAAAAAAGTAGCTCAAGTCATAATGGCTTATGATTGTGTATAAGATATAACAAGTAGGTTTGACATAAAACAGAAAACTAAGTTAGCAAGAGGAGTTAAGGCGGCTTCGAGAATTGCATAAGCTATTGAAATGCAAATAACGGACTAAACGATTAAACACTCTTTTACATCTAAAGACTGTTTATTTTCAAAATGATAAGCTATTGAATAAATATGAAAATTAAAATGGCTATTATACACAATCGAAGTAAAGAAAAAACAATTAGGTGATCATGAGAAGCAGAGTTCAATAAATGGAAGAAGATATAGATATATATGTATCTATTTATCTATCTATCTATTTTCTTATCATACATACATTGATCTGTCCTTGTAGTTATCAACGGTCCTAATATCAAATTAAAAGTTGTAATTTGATACTATTTTAAATTTCAAAAAGAACAAATTAATGCTCTTTAGACATGCGTATGACAACAAATTATTTATTGATTTATAAATTGTTCTTTAGTGTATATACGTGTCTGCTAATTGCTCGATGTTGTTATTTTCTTAATTATAGTAGGATTAGGAGCAGGCACGCTCGGTTCTATTATTGGCATTGGCGGTGGTATAATAATTACGCCTGTTCTTGCTTTAATGGGATTTTCACCAGCTCATATTGCTAGTACAAGTCTAATGGCAGTAGCGTCAAGCAGTACATCGTCAACTATTGCATATTCTAGGCAAGCAAGAATCGATTACAGCATAGGATTAAAGATGGTAATGTTTTCTATTCCGGGCTCTATTGTCGGAGCATTCATTTCCAGCTTTTTCGCTTTTGCTGTGCTATACAGGAACTTTTATTGCTGGTATTATTTCGAGCTTATTTGGAGTTGGAGGTGGTATAATTTTTGTCCCTATCATGGTTTTAATATTTCAAATGACAATGACAAAGGCAGCGCCAACTTCTCAATTAATCCTGCTTATCACCTCGCTTATAGGTATTTTTACGCATATACTTTTAGCAAAACCTGACTATTTCAATGGACTTTCTCTTGCCGCAGGCGCATTTATTGGAGGTCAGATCGGCGCCGCACTTTCAAGTCATATCGGAGAAAAAATACTGCAGAAATTACTGTCAGTTTTTTTAATAGCAGTTGCCATTAAATTGATATTTGATACCATATTTAATTTATAAGAAAGATATTTAAATGCTCTAATTGACTATACCTACTCTAGTCCAATAATTTACCTCATGTTGATCTTCTATTTTAAAAAAGCCTATCTCTTAAAGTCTGTATAGTCTGACTACATTTTTCATTGACCAAAATCTATATAATGCCTATCCATTTTTTTCGTGTGTATCAATAAGTAAACCTATCTTTAAGTCTATTCTTTCAAAAGAAATAGAGAAATGCTATTTACTTGTCACTAATTGAGAATACTGACATGATGATAACATTAGATCATATAAAGATGTGGATGAATGCAGGGAAGACAGAACACAATCAGAGCTACGATACAGAGTCGTTCTGATTTTAACTTTTAATCTATAATATATTTACAAGCTTTAAGATAAAAACATTCAAAAGTCACTGGTTATTAATCTAACCCATTCATTAATTAAATAGGTGTTAGTTATGACTACAGCAAAGAAGGAAATAAAGCAAAAGGAGAACCGGGAGCGCCTTGTTAATGCCATATCAACTCTTGATTCAATTACTAAGAATAATAATGTTCAAAGAAGGTAGCATATCGGTACGTGCCGCAAATGCTATAAGCATTTTAGACAGCGTAACTCAGAGCCCTCAAATGCAATCACACATACGTACTATGCTATGGCAAGTTGTTTCAACTCTTGAAAGTATAAGAGAATAATTTTCTCTACGTTATATCCGTATTTTTCAATGGCTTTAAGGGAGGCGGAAGTTTTTCAAGTTTATGATTAGGATTAGCTAGATAGTGTCTCGACGCGCCTTCTCCACTGAGTACTATATTGCAATTAATACATCTATATCTTATTGCCAAATTCTTCGTCCCTAATCATATATTTATACATGGCTAAAAAGTCTATGGAAACAATTGTTAAAGATTACCGTAATCTGAGCATTTCTCGATTATCCGGCACTCCAGACCTTATCTTCAATCTAGAATAGATTGCGCTTGCAACATTATCTGATTTTGACCTTTCACCATGGTTTACAAGAACTCGTTTTGGCCTTATCTTAGCAACAAAACTCATTATCTGATTGAAATCACTATGTCCACTAAAACCATCCATTTTTTGAGTTTGACATCGGACAGGTACAACTTTTACTTTCCCATTTTTGTCTAACATACTAACTTCATTCATGGTTCCATCAAGTACCCGACGGCCAAGTGTGCCATTAATTTGATAAGATACGAACAGGATCTTGTTGTTTGGAGAAGGAGCAATTTCCTTAAAATATTCAACAGAAGGACCTCCCTCTAACATACCAGACGTTGCCATTATTATTGCTGCATTTTCATCACTAAACACCTCATCTCGCTTACCATGACCATTTATGACAGTAAAGTATTCTGATTGGAATGGATTGATTCCTTGAGAGACTGATTTACGAACATCATAGCCGAGATAATGAGCATAAGACATATGTATTGCGCTTGCTTCGGAGATCATACCCTCAATATATATTGGGCATTCTATAAGACGCCCCTCACGCATTTCCTTGTCTATGACGAGCATAATTTCCTGTGCCCTACCGACTGCGGGAACAGGAATCAATACTTTTCCTCCTTCTGTAAGTGTTCTATTAATAGTTTCAGTAAAATTTCTGTAAACAACTGTTTGATCTGGCATTATGTCAGCAGTATTACCGTAAGTGCTCTCAGTGATGAGTGTCTCAACTCGCGGATATATCGATAATGCACTATCGAGAAGCTGCGTTCTCGCATACTTATAATCACCAGAGTACAGAATATTGTGGGCGCCAGATATG
>JAJNBK010000252.1 GCA_021155845.1 Nitrososphaeraceae archaeon | reverse complement strand
CTTGGGATCTTATCTATCAGTTTTATTATAAGCATTCTAATTTTTATTCCAATTCCCTACTTCCCAATTCCATTCATTGCAGCTTTTAATAAGAACTTAGATCCTCATCTAATATCTCTTGCTGGTACAATTGGAGCAGTAGCAGCAAAGATGATAATTTTCTATTTAAGTTACTATGGTCGCAATATTCTAGGCAATAAAACAAAGAAAAGGATGTTTCCTCTTCAAAAACTTTTAAGTAAATATGGTTGGCTAGGCGCTTTTATAGCCTCAATGACACCCCTTTCGGGAAATGTAATATATATTTCACTAGGTCTTACAAAATATAATCCATGGAAATTTGTAACTGCTATTTTTGCTGGCGAATTATTTTACAATGAAATCATAGTATCGACAGCAGTTTTTTTGGGAAGACCCTTTGTCGAACGCATTATTTTAGAAACCACTACTAATCAAATTAATTTTATCATTGAAGCAGTTATTAGTATAGGGATTGTTGGAATAACATTATACTTAATAGTAAAAATGGATTGGGCTAAACTTATTGGAAAATGGTTTCCATGGGCTATTATAGAAGAAGAAGATGATCATGATAAAAAGGAAACAGATAATAAGTAATGAGTTAGTTTATTATGCAATAATAAATAAATATTATCAAATATAGTAGATATTACAGAAGTTCTACCAATAACTTTGCTTTTAGGAATTGAATGCGCGCTATGAGTTGTGTTTTTCAATTATCAAAGTAACAAAAGAGTTAATCTCTACATCTTGTATTGTTATTCTTATATTGTTATCGATGCCTCTAGAAATTAACTCTTCTACTTGTATGGATTAATATTTATTAGTATTTCATTAGCATAATCTTGTCTTAACTGAATATTGATCTAACTTTGTAATAAATGTCCACATTTACAAAGAGATAATAAATAAAATTGCAAATACTCCCAAACTTCTATATATTATATTTTTGAAGTTTATTTATGACATCAGAATCAGAGCCTGTGAGTGAGCCAACCAATCACAAATGTGAGGACTGTGGAAGAATTTTTTCTACTGCAGAAGAACTTACAATACATTATAAAAAGGATCATACTGAAGTACTGTAAAATTGAAGAGTAAAACACTAAAAATACCTTTTCATCTCTGATAAATTTTATAGTGTGAGAATCTTATAGCTAAATATATACTAGATACAAACAAAAGCGAGGCTCTCTAAACTCTAAGAGATATGTTATTATCTATAAACGATTTTGGCAGGCTCATCGTTAGATTTTTTATTAATAAATTAATTACCATTTGTATATAGACGCGCGATATTATCTATTGACATTTTGCAAACTCGACTCTATATGTGGATAATATTAAGATAAGTAAATGGGCAAGAAATAGATTGACAGGAGATACACAATATCTAAGTTAAGAGGTATATATAATGTGTAGTCGGCATTTGACTATCTATCATTACTCATTTGGTTTTATCTTTTGAAAGTTTTTCAGAATAGTCCATTCCGATTGACAACACGAAGAATGTTACCCGTATAGTATTTTGTATTTTCACTATTTACTAAATTTCTATAATATGGCAGTTTTTAGATAGAACATCTGGTTAAGGATAATTTATATCAACAACACAATCGATAAAAGAATACTATTGAAGAAAAAGACGCAGAACACGAAAAGGAAGAGATTATAGAAGAATGAAAGTAACCATGATTGTGAAGGAGATGATGACGGCTACGATCAGAAGAATAAACGCAAAGTAGGCAGTATGTGCATACATACAACAACTTTTCATATCTCCGTTTTATATTGATATTTCCGTTGATATGCTCTGAATTAGTCCATGTCTGGTCGATCAGCTGGTTAATGTATGATAATAACACATATACTTTTATGACAAATCATCCATCAGTCTTACAGACACCGATTGTTCGCTTATTACATTATTATTATTCTGGCAATAGAAGGAACATTTAGTTTTCAAGGTATAACCGATACTGTAACATCCTGGATATCTAGTATAGGATACCCTGGCGTTTTTGCAGCAACATTGCTTGAAACAATATTCCCACCAATTCCAAGTGAGATTATCTTTCCTCTAGTAGGATTTGTTGCACAAAGTAAAGGGCTTGGATTAGGAGATGCAATAGGAATGGCTACGATTGGAGCATTGGGTTCGACTGTCGGAGCAATAATGATTTATTTTATTGCTTTAAAGATTGGAAGGCCTGCAATTCTTCGCATTGGAAAATACGTTTTAATTAACGAATCAAAATTACAAAGAGCTGAATTATGGTTTGAGAAACATGGAGCAATAGCTGTATTTGTAGGAAGGCTAGCACCAGGCATTCGTGAAATAATTTCTATTCCTGCTGGCCTTAGTAAGATGAATATGGTAAAGTTCATTTTGTTTACCTTTGCTGGTTCTCTAATTTGGAGTATCAGTTTAACATTTGTAGGATATTATTTTGGAGAAATAACATAACTGCTCTAATAATAATTGTAGGAGTTGCAGCAGTAATTGGATTTGGATATTATAAGGAGCACAAGTCATCTATAAAGAATAATCTATAATAATTCCAAGATAATTGGAAAAGCGTTTAATATGTTCCTAACATACGTTCTTATAAATAATGCACTATATCAATGATAATAGCTCACTACACTATCTTCAAAACAGGAGTTGGTAATCTTATCTTCGATATAGCAGTATCAAACTAACACATGTCATTTGCTATTTGATCTTTTGCGTTTATAGATCTAATTTTAGATATAATAGATAAATAAATGTCCGCAAAAGAACTGAGGTAGTTTATGATTATTAAAAATAGTTAAATATCAGAATTTCCAATATTCTAAAAAAATTATTTAATTTGTAATTCTTATCACTATGTATATTTGTAGTATTCTTAATGTTCTCTTAATATAATACAATACTTGCAACGGCAGCAATAGCCCATTTGGATAAAGCAATAGAATTCAAAAATATTTCTTCTTTGGCTTAGGAGGAGTTCAGAGGAGAAGTGGAATAAAACCTAGTGCTTGACTTTAATGTCAAAAGTGTTCTATTAAGGATAGTCTTTATTTAGAAATTGATATATTAATAAACTAATAATGGACAAAATCTAATTAATTATTATATATTGATACACCATTACATACCTTAATATGATATGCTTAAAAATAGATAAATAAATTAGGATCGACTGGGTTGGCCATAGAATCAAATATAAAAAAAACTGAAACCGCCATAGTAGTTAATCCAAATTCTGCAAGTGGATTGACTGGTAAAAATTGGGACAACCTTTATTTGATGATTAAAAGGCTTTTTGGCGATAACAGTGAAATTGCCTTTACTGAAAAATCGGGTGAT
>JAJNBK010000251.1 GCA_021155845.1 Nitrososphaeraceae archaeon | reverse complement strand
ATAACGTCTTTCTGATTCTTTAATAGGATAATCATTAGCACTCATATCACGTATACGCATCAAACCATTATCATCAAATTCCCAATGTTCATTACCATGTGTACGCATCCATTGGCTTGGATTATCTACATCTCTCCACTCATATTCAAACCGTACAGAAATGCGATTTCCGGTATAGCACCATAATTCTTTCATTAAACTATAATCAAGTTCTCTAGTCCATTTACGTTTTAAGAAAGCTATGATGGCTTCTCTACCAGTGAAGAATTCGGTACGGTTACGCCATTGGGAATCTATCGTATAAGCCTTCGCAACAAGCTCTGGATTTTGTGTATTCCATGCATCTTGGGCCTTTTTAACTTTTGCCCTCGCCTTTTCTTCATCGAAAGGAGGTCTAATGTTTGTTATACTTGCTGCCATCATAGTTATTGGAATGAACGATCTAATATTCTCTATGGAAATAAACCAGCAATAAACTTTCCAATTTGGAAATATATTTTATATTCTTAATTGTATGCTATGATTAATTGAACTAGCTTCATCTTTTAATGTTCATATTATTTTCAGACAAGAATTCTACTACACTAAAAAGCGCTGAAAGTTCCTTGGAAAGATGGTCACAAAAGGTTCCTAGGATTTCAAAATCAGCAGGACTAAGCTTCTTTTCACTAAACATTGCAAGAACACCAATAGCTTCCCCTTTGTAAATAAGAGGATATCCCCCATAGGATTTTAATTTCTCCTTTTTTGCCCACTCAGGGTACCTTATTCTAGGATCATTTACAACATCATTTGAAATTGCAGGTTTTTTAGTCTTCACAATTGGTCCTATCTTCAGAGAATCTATTGATACTTTGGAAAATTCACCGTCAATATTTTTGTATTTACCAGCACTGAACTTCAGAATTAAGTTACGCCGTTCCTTATCAACAAACCATATTCGTGCAAATTTTGCCCCAAAGTATTTTACCAAACTTTCTACAATTTTCTGAAGTTTGTCATTTAGATTATCATATTTCTTAATCGAATTGAGAATCTGATAGACTCGTTGTTTCTGCTCCTTTAATCCCTGTTCGTCAAATAAAGAGTACGGAGAAAGTTTTATTGTCCTTGATTCGTATGAGCGATAATCTCCTATTAACTCTGCAAACCTATTCAAGAAGTTATTACTTTCCAATTCATATTGATCTATAGAATCAAATACGAAATAAGATATCCAGTCAAAGTCTCCACCTCCTCCTACATCCCTACCTATTCTAGCAGAATAAAGACAGAAAGGTGACTCTTCGACATAATTCTTTAGTCTGTCAATCAGAGTCTGTGAATCTTTTGAGAATTTGAACTTTAGAAGTATTATTCTACTTACCTTTTCTGATACAAAACTAGGATTAAGAAGTGCTGAATAACCAAGTATTACATCGCTTTTCTCTAGCCTTTCAAGCCTGTGTCTTACTGACCTGTCTGTGATGTCGTAGCCCATCTCTTTCAGCGTATGAGCAATTTGCAGCGAAGACATACGTGCATTCTTGCCGAGTTGAGAAAGAATTATCTTATCGATCTCATCAAGCAATCTATGATACAAAAAAGTTATGATATTATTAAATATTTCCAACTTGGAAATAAGACAAAAGCGCGCAATTTAGCTTATAAAATAATACCTTATTACCAAATGTACATCTTTCCAAAATGGAAAGGTTTGTTGAATTTGCTTTCCGTACACGTTATTAATTTATGTGTGTATACATATATTATGAATATACAAAATCAGACCATCAGTGTTGATGGGCAGACAATATTTTATCGCGAGGCTGGAAACAAAGAGAAGACACCAACGATCTTATTGCTTCACGGATTCCCTACATCGTCACACATGTTCCGTAACCTTATTCCTGCTTTAGCAGACAAATTCCATTTGATTGCCCCTGATTATCCTGGTTTTGGCAATAGCTCTATGCCTACAGTAGACGAGTTCCAGTATACATTTGACCATTTGGCTGAGATCGTAGACAAATTTATCGAGCGGATAGGATTAGAAAAATATAGCATATATGTTATGGATTATGGCGCACCTATAGGATTTCGTCTTGCAGTCAAACATCCAGAGAGGATTGAAGCCTTGATAATACAGAATGGGAACGCATATGATGAAGGTTTAAGAGAATTTTGGGAGCCGCTCAAGGCCTATTGGAGTGAGCCAAATGAGAAGAACAAGGATGCTCTTAAGAAACTTTTGACTGTCGAAGCTACTAGATGGCAATATACACACGGAGTAAAGAATGAAAATGCAATCAGTCCTGACAATTGGCTTCTTGACCAGTCGCTACTGGATCGTCCAGGCAACAAAGAGATTCAGCTTCAATTGTTCTACGATTACAGATCTAATCCTTCGTTATATCCTCAATGGCAAGAGTACTTTAGAAAATATCAACCGCCGACACTTGTAGTTTGGGGCAGAAATGATTTCATATTTCCTAAGGAGGGAGCAGTTCCATATCAACGTGACCTGAAGAACATAGAAGTCCACTTATTGGATACTGGACATTTCGCATTAGAAGAGGAAGGTGAACTAATTGCTGAGTTGATTTCCCGTTTCCTAATAACTAGAAAACATACTGTTG
>JAJNBK010000250.1 GCA_021155845.1 Nitrososphaeraceae archaeon | reverse complement strand
TAGTAATGATCCACAGAGAAAATACCATGAAGTTATAGATTTACCTCCAGAAGTCGACACCGAAACGGCTAGGTCAACCTATAAGAATGGAATACTTGAGATTACGTTTAACAAAAAGCAAGAGTCAAAAACTAAAGGAAAAGATATAAAAATAGAGTAAAAAGGCCAGGATACATTTTAGAAGTAAATCAATCTTCCAAACTTATTCTATCTCATTTCTTTTATGGCCTTAGACAAATATTGGCTCTTATCATAACATGATTAGATTTTTGTATCATGTGAAGCAAAACTTTTTTGTGCCAACTATTCATTTTTCCATATTATGTAAATCTGATATTATATTATCTTATCTAGTTTAAACTGAAATCTTCCTTCAATAGCATATATAGTTTTAATTAGAAATAATTGTCTAAAGGCAGTGAAAGAATACTATATGCATCCCCTGTTTGGTAATCAATGTATTCAATATTTTCTAAACCCAATTTCCTTAGGCGATGTTCTACCTTTGAATCAAGGCGTCGGTAGGTAATAATGCCAATTAAAATATGATTTGGCTTTGCTAAAGATGTAATCTTAGCTGCTATGTTCATGGGATATCCTATGATATCGACATGGGAATTCTTTATGTTAAATGCATATTCGACTATTGCATTTTCGCCTGAATCTATACCGATCTTAATCTGAAGCTTAGAAAATCCAAACTCTTCGATTATAGGATTTATTCCTTGCTGGACTATAAGTAGCATATTTAGTGCACAAGAAATTGCGTTGTTGGAAGCTAGGGAAAAATTGTTGTCAATTATAGGAAAGTAAACAATCACTGCATCTCCAACATACTTTAAAATATAGCCATGATTTTTTATCGCCATAATACTCATTTCCTGTATAAATATCTGTAAAATAGTAGCAAGATCTCTTAGTTCAAGAACAGTGCTCATGTGCGTAGAGCCGACAAGGTCTACATACAATATCACCAAATTTGCTTTTGAATCCGTGTGAGAGAGCAGAAAGGCGTCGGAACTTTCAATATTTGAGGTAAAAAATTTTTTTCGATTCGGATCTTTTAACAATCGTAGGACTCTTGCTTTACATTCTGTTACGGCATTCAGAATACTTGTGCCATCTGTTGCCGCAGCCATTTGTTCTTCGGCTATTAATTTTGCTATTTCTTGATGGATAGCATAAAACTTTTCCTTGCTAGTAGAATGATCATTACTTTTTCTATCATCATCATGATTATTATCCATGACAGCTAATGCATTATAAGAACAGGACAGCTTGCTCCATCTGATGCACTTCTTGAAACGCTACCCAATGCATTAACTTTGGAAATACGCTCAATTGTTGAGTGTTCTGGTAAATGCATTTATAAAGAATGAGAGCACCAATAGCATGAATACCACCGTCAAAACCTTTAGAGATGTCCATTATAGTGTATCAGTGTAATACAGTACTATTAACTTGATCGAATTCATTCCATGCAGTGTGTTCCTACCATCTATTTCAGTGGACCTTTACGGGAATACTACATGAACAAAATTCATAATTAGTAAGACTAGGGTTATAGTATGATAAAAAACATTCTAAAATCTTTTAAACCTATTCACCATCGCTGGTAAATAAAATTAATACAATACTTGCAACACACTTGGTTACCCACATTATAAGTGTAAACCGCAGGGACTAAGGTTTTTTTAATGATAATTCTAACAGGTTATACTATTGGAAGGTGTAATACTGGGACCAGAATTACCGTCACCTCTTAGCTTCCAATAGTTAGCCTCGATTACAGCATTAATCTCACACTCAGAAACGGTAGCTGTTCCATAATTGACCATTTCCGCCATAAGATTTCCATCAAAATTCGCGTGTCCAAGACCAAGAGCATGGCCCATCTCGTGTTTCGCGACCTGTCCTATTGTCGCAGTATCAAAATCATACTCCTGTACTCCTTTGTAAATAGTTATCTGTGCATTAACCAAAAAACCATATCCATTAGATATTGTTATGGTTTGTCCTGCTAATTCTTCCCCGTCATTGTCATCCCCTAATTCTATTGTTATATCAGATATTTTCTTGCTTGACTCCTCTTCAAGTTCCAGAGGTTCTATCTTTGTATCCCATTCGTGGACTGCGTTTCGTACTGCCTGCTGCTGTTCTTCTGACATATCATCATCATCGATATGATACGTTAGGCTTCCATCTTCTAGACTGCTCCCCCATGTGCAGCATATCTGAATAGAGTTTTCTTCCTCAAAGTCTTCTTCCTCAAAGTCTTCTTCCTCAAAGTCTTCTTCCTCAAAGTCTTCTTCCTCAAAGTCTTCTTCCTCAAAGTCTTCAAAAAAATCATTGTCGGTACTTGCATCTACCGTATGAATGCTAACTAGAGGAGATGATGAGATTACAATGGATAATAATAATAATCCAAACAGTACAGTAAAACTAGATCGGAGCTCCATATTACAAATATACTATAGAATGTATTTCATCTCACTTATATGAAATTGTTGTTTAGACTCTCGTAGAAAAATGTATCATTAAAATAGTGAGATTATTATGAAACATTTTCCTTCACGAAACCTCTTGGGTGCTGGCCATGTGTTATATTCACTATTGTC
>JAJNBK010000249.1 GCA_021155845.1 Nitrososphaeraceae archaeon | reverse complement strand
AGCATAGAAGATTATCAGAACACATGTACGGAATTTATAAATGATATTAGTAGGGATTACAAGGATTGGGTAGACAGATATCAATTATCTCAAGAAGAGAGTAAGACAAGAAAAGCAGCTATAGACAATATTGTTAGAACTACAAATGAATGGATTATCAAATATGGTAATACTATCAAGAAAGTTGATATAATTATGAATGATGGTGTCAGCAAAATGGCAGAGAATACTGCAGGTTATCCTTTCGATTTTGAAGTATATGTTAACAATATGATACGCTATACATGGCATCCTATTGGCAGAATTAAGGTAAATATCAAAGCAGTTCCTAGAGAGGGAAAACTCATTCGATTAGGTCATTACCAAAAAGATCAGTTGTTATTAATCAATTCTAGTTCTACTTTGAATTATTCAATCAGTCAAGAGAGTTTGAAGTGTGCTGACTTCCTTAATGATTATATTATCATTGACGCCAGTGAATGCAAAAAATATGATCTTGTTTCTATAACCATAGTTACTGAAGAGACTGAAGCAGACTATACAACTGAAAGCAGAGGTAATTCAACTCTAATTTTATTAACATAAAAGGAAGCTCTCCTTTAATATTAATTACAATATATGATTATTTGCACCTGCGATTTGAGATAATTTAAGACTACCAGATGTCACAGAACTGTGTATTGCACTCTTGTAGAAACTGCCTTTTGTAACATTCTATAAAGCAAAGTGATTGTTCAAATAGATATATAGAGCAATGGCGCATTGTTTGAGTTGATATGTAATTGTATTAATTGATGAAAGTGAAAGCACTAAATCTCATTAGAAGAACTATACAATTTTTTTCTCTGCATTCTTTATTAATATCTTTAATACTTCTTTGGATTTTAATGCACTCTTTCTTGTGCCGTCTTCTAATACTGCAATATTTGTCAATTTTTTTTCTATAATATTAGATAGAGCATCTTTAAAGTTTACCTTGCCTTTGCCAAGAGTTCTATGATCATCTAATAGTCCATTTGTATCAACTGCATGAAAGTGAATCAACTCTGATATTTCTGATAGTTCAGAGTTTTTTCCCGTTCTAATCAAGTGATGGGCAGTGTCAATGCCTCTAACTACGTTAATTAAATTTCCCCTGCCATAGGAGATAGCATTATAATCTATCGCATCAGAAAAATGCTCTTCAAAAACAATTTCTATTGGTTTGCCACTTACTTTTTTATCTGCAGCGTATTTTGATATTTCAAAAAGTGAACTCATAAAATTTTCTTTTAAACTTTCTTGCCGTATCTGTCTATATGACTTCAAAAGAGGAGCAAGAAATCCGTAAATTTTTACGGCGTTACCTCCAACATAATATCCTATACTATTTGCATGTTCAGATCTTAATCTAAAGAAAGATGGCAAATCAGAAAAACTATGTAACACCAATCTGGAAATGCCTGCAGATTCTAGATAATCTATTGTTTTAAATGTATATTCAACTGCATGCCTCCTCTCATTTTTATTTTCAGAATCAATGCTTGGTCTATGAAGCGTTTTGTGTATAGAATTACTCATATGCTTATCTGTACTATAATCTTTGATTAATCTAAGGCAGTTTGGCTTTCTTCTCACCAGACAATGTAAATGATCTTCATTGAGCTCAATACCTGCAAAGCCATCTTCGTGTGCTAATTCAATAGCCTGAGATGCATTATTTGCGATATATGGTGCTACTGATGTAACTATTTTAATTTCCATGTTAATTACACACCGTTAAAATAAATTTGAAATTATCAAGTAATTTTGTTCTCTACTATATTTAAAAGAACATTATTTGATATAAACAATTGCACTTCAAGATAAAGTGGTCTTGAAGAATAATTTTAATATCTATCGATATCCTTTTTGATCATGTTAATAAAAAGTATATTTCTAGGCACAATTATCATATCAATTCTTTTCTGAATGCGAGGTAATCATAACTAACGATATAACTTATATCAATTACTCTTTTTTATCATATAAAGATTATTATATATATTTACTCGTTTATTTTTTATCTTTTATTTTTTTTCCTTCGCTCCGTAAATACAGGCCTGCGTCAATCATAGTAGTCACTACAACTTTGTCATCTTTCAATAAAAGATCATCTGCAAACCTTGTTTTACCGATACCTATCGCCTCTCTTTTCGGGTTTAAAATAATCACAATTTCATTCTCATCTATCATCTTCGAAGTCGATATAATTGACCTACTGTAAATATTTTTTCCATAAAGAACAGATTTTTCCGCTATTCCATTGACAATGACATATGGAAAATGTTTCGATATTTTGGAAACAAGGTCCGCTCCTTCTAATGAGAGTGTAAATTGTTTTTTTAATTGACCAATCATTAATCCAGCATACGATGGTTGCTCCAACAAGGCTATTTTTTCTATCTCATTTGACAAAAAGTAAACTTCACGAATATTGCAATTTTTTATTTCGTTTATTAGGATAGATTTATCTTTAAAAAAATCAAATACTCCCCATTTGTCAAATGCTCTTTTCATTGTTGTTAACTCTTGTCTTGTCAGTAATCTGTACATTTGATCTAATTCGGAAGACGCAATTTTGCAATGTAGAATCCTAAAGTA
>JAJNBK010000248.1 GCA_021155845.1 Nitrososphaeraceae archaeon | reverse complement strand
GAACTCTTCAATGTTTGAATAATCGAATTATCATTAGATGGCAGTTTAAGCTCTAACTCCTTTAATGGTATTATAGAACCATAATCGTCAATATCAAGTTGGGTGACTTTGACTACATTCCTAGTGATGTTGTTGATTTTTACTAGCATATTGAATTCCCCAATATTATATTAACAACCTCCCTATAATTAGGCGTTTCTTAAAGATAATTTTAATAGAAAGCCAATAACAATAAATAATATCCAACTCAACAAGCGTGTGCTTAAAAGTAATAATAATGAGCAGTGGAAGTAAGTCATTAACACTTGCTTATTAATATGGCTAGAATGTAACTGAATCAGAGTTAAAAGCAAAATATAGTTGGGACATATACAAATATAATTCCAAAGCCATGTACATCTTATCGAATGTAATAAGGATGTTTATAAATATATGATGTTGAAAGATTCATTATGAAGAATTGTAAGCATTGGGGATGCAATAGATCTAATAACAGATGTGTAGGTTGTGGTATTATCATATGCCCATCATGTTTACAAGAACCTTATAATTGCAAGTGTGAAAACAAAGAAGAATGTTGTGCTAATTAATGTTTCAATAGCAACCTCAACAAAATCCTTTATGAAAATAATCCCCTCTCTTCCAACAGAATCATTTTCAAAATGTAACTAAATCATATATCATATGCTTGCAGAAAATATTATGTCAAGTCCACGCTTTTCTCTTGTTGGTATTTAAGAAGAAAGAAATGTAGATAATGGGATTGATTCCAATACAAAAATACACACAGAGTTGCCAATTATTCTCTCTTCTAAATTTATATTCAGATTGTATTTCTTCTTCTTCCTCAACTTCTAATTCACGATTTAGACTTTAAATCCTTTCTTGTTCACACCTATTATTACCATCGCTATTTTATTTGGCTTTTTGCGATTTTTTTGATATGTCTGGAAAATTATTATCTGGTATAGAGAATGACTCTTCTTCCTTATCTGTTAGTGATGTTCCAGAGTTAACTACTTTAGCTACATCTCTTTTATTAGCTGAATCTATAATCAAATCCTCAGATCCTTTCTCTTTTAATCCAATAGTGGTAGCATTAGTTCGCGTCATTTTTCCTTGAGTTATTTCTGCTCCACTTTCTTGTGATCTTTTTATTATATCCGCAGCATTACCTTTGATTTGTGTTCCTTTATTCCAAGTAGCTACATCAGGAGTGTCAGTTATGTCAAGTATATCTTTTGATGTATTGCCGGCCTTTGTTATATCTATAGTAGTAGTAGTTTTTGCTGATTCTTCTTCTTTTGAATCTTGGTGGTCACTATTATCAACTGAAAAATGCTTGCCTTTATTTCTGTTTGTTGCTTCATCATTAATGCTCATTATTATCTCCCTATGATAATCTATAGCCTACTTTATATTTAGATAAGATGGTGGCGGCACTTGAAGAAATGCTATCACTGTTGACTCAAATAATATAGACTACCCAGACAAAAATGGATTGCGCTAATAGTAAATACAACTGTATTACTCTAGAGATAAGTTCAAAGTATCGATATACTGTGTGTGTCTCTATTGTTTAGAATGCTTTAACAAATCTTAATTGCCTTGTATTTTTCAACTCTTTAGTGTGAATAAAAAGTGTGTGGGTGTATGTGTGAGTGATTACTCTCTGATAGGATAAATATCTCTATATATAGCCATTAGATATCAGAAACCTTTACCTCACGATAAGCTTTCAATGCAACTGGCTTGGCTAGCAGATGTTCTATTTTTGGAAAAAGATCCTTCATATGCGGTTGTTTAAAATGATTATTTATACTTTCCTTATTAATCCAAATCTCATCAAACAGTATTTCATCAGGATTATCTACTGAAAAATGTGGTACAAAAGCTATATTTCCTTCTTCTCTACGTGTTGGTTCTACAATGGTATTAAAAAGAATATTCATTAGCTCTTGACCGTGATCTTTCTTAGCTTCAACAAATGCTAAATGCCTTATTGACTTTTCTGTCCTATTTTTGAACTTTGCTAAATCAGTAGTCTCTATCATGGAGATTTAAACAAAAGTCAGGTATTATTATTAACTGTGTCTTTTCAGTAAATTGAGTATCTATCAATTTCTTACTGTTTACTCTATCAGTTCTGATATAGATATACTAGCCTTTTACTATTACTATAATAAATTCAATAGAAATTTTCATTGTTATATATTACATGACAATAGTGCTTCATTAGGCGTCTATTCTTAAAGAATTTCATTAATACTGTTTTCCTTTTTCATTTTATATTTTCTTCTGTATGATCTAATGTGGTCTTGCATAGATTTACTGCTTCTTTGAATATACTTTTAAGAGGTAATTCTCGTAATTTTACTTCTGTGTTATTCTATTTGTCTTAATACTTTTTCAGTATACTGGCTAAATGATTACCTACTCCTCAAATTCTCTAACTATTCTATACATGCAAATTCTCTTCAATTCTTGTTGTTTTGGTAAAATTTATTAGGATTGGTTTTTATCATTAGTCAGCATTTTCAATATAAAGCCTATTTCCTATTTTGTAATGGATTTCATCTATATAGTAGGCGGTATCCATTACAGGGGATGAGAGGTTTGCTCCACAT
>JAJNBK010000247.1 GCA_021155845.1 Nitrososphaeraceae archaeon | reverse complement strand
GAACTAATTGCCTGACATACTCTAGAATATCTTGATTGCCATATTGTTCTGATACTTTTTTGTATAGAGTAAAAGTATCATTTATTACTGCAGAATTGGAGATGCCATGATTGATGAAAAGTCGGTTAAACATAATTTATCAACTACTAAAATAAGGTAAAGACAGAATAATTAAGTTATAAAAAGAATGTTTAAAATCCACTATTCGCACCGACTAGATTTACTGCTGAAGTCTTTCCTTCACTTTACCTGTTTGCCACTTTGACCGCCACAATAGATCTTGCTTAACTATTGGTTCTGGTTGTTCTATATCCCGTTCTGTGATCCTTTTGTTATCTTTACTTCTTTCTTGTAGATGTTGGCTCATAGTTACCTTATCTACAGATAACATATATTTTAATAATATTCCAAGTGAAGGCACTAAGTGTGCTGTAGTTGAAGAACAACAACAACTATTACTATTCGTAGACTCTTCGTTTCACAAAGAAAGAATTTAGAATATTTGAGTCAATTTTTGTCGTTATTTATTGAGTTGCAACTTGAATTAAATATTTCTCAAATTTGGTCGAACTAGAGTCTTTCAGACAAAATAGAATTTATAGTCGATAATGCTTTAGAAGTTTTAAGGTGATAATTCATAAAGCTAACTTTCTAAATATTATAAACAAGAGCTGCAAGAATTATCAAGTACAAAAATGCATTCCTATTTTATCACATCCATAAAATATGATAATTAAAAACACAAATGCATAAAACTAACAGATCTATCTAAGAACTTGTGATGTAATATTACACTCTTAAAGTCTTGTCTAATAGTAAAGATAACAACAACCATAGCACTGACAATACAAGAAAAATGATAGACTTGGAAAAATTTTACCAAGGCTCGTAGCAGAAAAAAGCTGTCGAAATAAGAATAGATGTGATAGACCTAGGCCATATCATCCCAGGAGGCTGGTGTTGTTGCAGTCAACATTGCATTGCCATAAATCCAGGATGTTTTTATCATCTAAATGAACCATGCCAAAATCCTCCAAATCCGTGCCATGGTCCTCCACCAAATCCGTGTGCTTTTCCATGTCCAAATGATCCAAACATTGGATGACTGAACGAATCTATTTGCCGGCCATCTGATACATATAGAGCTTGGCCATTTCCAGCATCGATAATTACTTTGTGTATGGTCTCTTTAGCCTGATCTACTATAATGTATGTATATGTTAGATATCCTTGTGTTACCCCCAAGTGACCTCCTAATACTGTTCCGTTAGCAATCTGTTTTTGTGCAATTTCTGCAGCTGATACAAACGGTATCTTTGTATTCTCCTCAAGGAAACTCCTTATGTTATCCTCAACACTTACTGAACCATTGATTTTAGGTACTGTATCATATTCACGAATATTGGTGTTATTCGTTCCTGTTAGCTGACGTTGTTGTTGTTGTTGTGCCCATGAATTCCCTAATGGCGAAGCTACAAAGATAGCTGATAATAATATTCCAATTCCTAAGATGGCCGGAATCAGCACTTTTTTGCTTACAAGTTTTTTTGAATTAGTTGTTTTCATTGTAGAACATAGAGAGAGGGTCGAATTTTCGTTATAACCATTGTTTACCTATGACACGTAACCTAGTTACCTGAAGCCTTAATATTCATATCTGTAGTAACTGACATTTATGATCAAGTGTGCTTTGTGCAAATTCAAATTGATACTTGTATTTCAAGCCATTGTTATCGCAAATTACCATATCTGGTTTATAATTTCTGTCTACAGGGTCTTGTTCACTACAGCAATTGAGTCAAATTGGTCCATGAGTATCGAGACAGAATTTACATAAGGAAGGACATTCTCTTGAAACTTTACGAATATGGAGAGCTTAACCAAAGCAAACTTATGAGCTATTGCGGGTTAAACAACGTAAAGCATAAAGAAATTCTTGATGATATGGTCAGAAAGGAGATAATCAGCAGGAGGGAAGAAGCGTGGGGAAGTAAAACAATAATAAAATACATGGTTTCAGAGAAAGGAAGAGGAATTCTCAGAGAAATTCTACAGCCGTATGAAGAGTTCTTTCCAAGAAGTGAGGCAGATAAATTATAATGGTGATGATGGCGATGTTCATGACAACACGTAACAAAGTTACTATATTTCTTATAATGCAATGGAGGGATATTATCAACTTATGATAGACTCTAACAGAAATAACGACAATAATGACAAAAGATTCAGAGAGAATATCTTTCAGATAATGGATGGGATTATAGCTCAACTAAACAGGACAAAAAAGATGTTTATCATAATGATTCTCACTATCATGATTATTCCACCAATATCTTTTATTGTCACCTTTGCACTATTTGGCCCTCCATTTCCGTTTCATGACGACAGGATGATGCCATCTGAAAGGTTTGGTCAAGGAGGGTTTGGCCCGGGCGTTCTGAACGGTACAAGGAACTGCAGAAAAGGATCGATGAGAAACTAGATTTCGATCAAGACGAAAAATAGAATAACCATACTCACTATTACCTGAAGAAATTAATGGCAATACAGTTATAGCTGCTGCCATTGCAAGTACCTATCACAGCGATTAGATTACAAATGAAGCATTTAACAATTGTAACTATTGCTTCTCTTATCAATAGTTCACATATTACCATAATGAATATTATTAAACTAAATTGAACTACATCAGAATACTTTGCATCGGTATCTTTAGCATATCTTTTAAGAAATACTAAGGAGTCGCTATTAGCTGCTCTCTACGGCTTTTTTAGAGGCTCATCGAATACTCCAGCGGGTTTATGTGCTTCGTGTTCATCTTGTTCATCCTCTTCCTCTTCTTTGACTTCACCTCCATATACTTTTCCTCTTTTGTACCGTTGTCTTCTTCTAACTCTATCTTTCTTATTGACAGATTTATTCTGATCTTCTATCCTTATTGAAGGATATCTGAGCGTATTACTTGAGTTTGTTGTGTGTTCATATATGGAGTAGCTTTGAAGAGCAAGCAAAGAGAACATGCCATATTCTAAATTATGGTAGTGCTTAGGTTTATCAGAGAGTTAATGAGATCATAATCGTGCGCACATGTAAGTTTTGTGGTAGAGTTAGGTTTTATTCGCTAAATTTTATCTTTTCAACAA
>JAJNBK010000246.1 GCA_021155845.1 Nitrososphaeraceae archaeon | reverse complement strand
TACTTTCTGCCAAATTCTGATCAAATATTGCTTTGATAAATAGCACACAATCTGCGCCAGCTCTTTGTGCAGCATCTATTTGAATATTGCTAACTATTATATCTTTCATGAGAATTGGAACCGTAATTTTTTGCCGAATCTTGTATATGTACTCAATAGAGCCATTAAATAAATATGGTTGTGTCAGAACTGAAAGGCCAATAGAACCAGATGATACCATATTAATCGCTACTTGTATGAAATCGATTTCTGTTTGTGCGACAATTTGACCTCTGGAAGGCGATGCAAATTTAATTTCTGTTATAATTGGAGCATGAGAGCACGAGAAAATAGCCTTTCTCATGCTTATAGAATCATGGCTTCTGAAATCATAATCTTCAGCATCATAGGCCCCTTCTTGTATGGCTCTATAGGAATTATCAGCGAGTGATTTTAGATTAAATTTTGACTGCGCAAATCTGCTCATCTACAAGGTTTTGGCGAACAATAATATATATTCATATAATTATATGATTCTCGGTATACAAAGATATTTGTTTATATATATGCATTTTAAATAATTATGGTAGAGTCTCTCAAACTAGACTACATAGCGAGTCAGCATTCTACATAGGATCACAATTTCTAAACGAGAATTTAGCTAGGATACTTAATATAATATCTATGATAAATTATTCACTTCAACAATGTCAGAAAGCGAAATATTCCGTGACAAATCAAAATTGTCACCACGATATATACCAGCTGAGCTGCCTCACCGTGAAAAACAGATTGAGCAAATTAATCATATTTTCAGAGCTTCCTATTCGAATCCAAGTAAGTTCCCATTAACCGTATTGCAAATAGTTGGCCCTGCAGGAATAGGTAAAACTTCTACTGTTCTTAAATTTTCTAAACTTCTAACGGAAGATTTTACACGTAACAGACTAACTCTGAAAACGGCATATATCAATTTAAAATTACAAGGAGGTAATAAATATGCAATCTATAGATTCTTGTTGGAAAGGGTTGCACCAGAGTTGCCATCACAAGGGCTCAGTGCAGAAGAGATGTTAAGATACATGTTGCGTTATTTGTATGAAAATAATATCTATTCTCTTATAATCCTTGATGAGATCGATTATCTAATTAAGATCAGCAAAGATACAGGTATTATCTATGACTTGACTCGTCTCAATGAATTTGATCCCGATGCGCCATGCAACGTAAAGGGAGTAATATTTATTGCAAGAAGTACAGACTTCTATCACAAACTCGATCAAGCGGAGTTGAGTACTTTAGGAAGAGTTCCCATGGAGTTTCCGATATACTCGATTAAGCAGGTCAGTGATATATTGGTAAATAGATGTACAGAAGCATTTAATGCAAACGCTATCGGATCAAATATAATCGATGAAGTAGCAAAAATCACTGTTTCACCTACCAACAATGGTGATGTAAGGTATGCCCTCGATCTTCTTCTATATGCGGGAAATCTAGCTGAAGTACAAGGAACAGGCAGGGTAACTCAAGATCAAATACGAAAGGTTCATGGCCAGATCCATCTTTCTGTAACTACTGAGGAAATTGAAGAATTACCAAAGAACCAGATATTCACCCTCATGGCTGTGATAAGGGCATTGCGTGCAAGAAAAAAACAATATGTAGAACTTAAAGAAATTCGACAGCGAGCATCAGAATTATCAGAAGAGTTTAAATTAAAAAAACTGGATGTCGAAGATTACCTCAATGATTTAGAAGCAAGAAGAATAATTGAAATTCGTTCATTAAAAGAAATAGGCATGCATGCGACTTCTCTCAATGAACTAATAATAAAGGCCTTAGCAGAACAGGAGAAAATGGTTACTACATATACTTTGCAAAAGAAGACTCATTTAAAGAGAGAGGATATTAAACGCAATTTAAACGATTTAATCAAAATTGGCTGGGTCAAAGAAATCCGACTCGCTAATCTTATGTATAGTTTGAATTTAGAGGATCACTATATAATTTCCTTGATAACATTTTTCAAAGAGGTAGGATACATCGGTTTCTTATAAAACTCAAGGTACCCATATAGCTTCTCTATCTTTGTTTTATCAGACTATGTTGTCTAAAAAATTTTTCTGGCTTTTTAATTATCCTGATGTATCACTTGAACACTGTCATCACACTTAACCTCTGCCAATATTGCATCGCTACACTAAGATTGATGCTACCCCATAGAAATTAATCTGACATCTATGGTGTTACGATGCCGGACATATCTTTTGCAAATAGCATATTGTTCAAAGTGACCAGAAATCTCGTACCATTACGTTCGACAAGTAATTCGATATCATCAAGAGAATCTGAGATATCCGCTCCTTCTAATTTTTTTATTACGACATGAATGGATTCATGAGAAATTAATGCTTCGATAAACGGTTCAATATATTCAAAATCATTAATCTTATGCTCAGCATGGTTTTTGGATTGTATGATTAACATTATTTGATTATGATATGTAAAGTATGGTGGAGATCCATCAATTGCACAAGCTAAAGCAAAATTTTCTATTGTCATACCTATGAATATAATATTATTTATTACAAGATTTAGAATGATAACAATTTACATTCCAATATATTAAAGCACGAAATATTCTGCTTCAGGATGATGTACTACTATGGCTGCAGTTGATTGATCAGGTATTATTTGTCCAGACTCTGTTAATCTCATGCCAGATTTTGTTGGATCTAGTAATTTCCACACCAAGGAATGCTGAGAAATATCAGGACAACTAGGATAGCCCCAACTGTACCTAAGCCCACGTTTTATGCCTATATTAAGTTCATTCTTTATTTTTAGATTAATCCAATCTGCCAATGCTTCGGCAGTCTCGACTGCTAAACCATGTAAATAATATGCATCAGTATATTTATTATCCTGATTCCACATATCAATAATTTCTGTTACTCTATTCCCTACTGTGACTGCCTGAAAAGCGACGATATCATTTTCTCCAAAGTAATCAGTCAGACACAGATGTTTTTGTTTAGAGGACCTAGGAAAATCAAAAACCACCTCGCCTTTACCTTGGGGTAGATCTACTACAAGTTTTCCGTCTTTATTATGGCATCTAAAATAACCATAGACTGCCTCTGGGGCAAAGAGCTTTTCTTGTAACACTCTTGTTTTCCACTCTTCAAACAATCTTTCAGCTTCCTGACTTAAACCTTCAGCACCTTTTCCGCGAATTCCCCAAGAAAGAACAAACAGAGATTTTTTATTAATGAATTTCCATATTTCAAACAAATCAATCTCATTAGCTCGAAGTCGTATCTGTTTGTTTATATGTGGAGGAACAGGAGGCGAAATAGGTCTAATGCTACTTTGCAGTAAGTCTATGGATTCGGCTCTGGAATCTTGTTTTTCCTGCCACTTCTGAAGTTTTTGTTGCCAATCTTCAATATACTGATTTCTTTCATTAGACATGAGTTTGTTCATCACTCCCAAGCCTTCGAATGCAGTTTTACAATAAAATACACCATCATTATAAATTGCATCTTCTTTCGCAATTCTATTGATAAAACTGCTATTAATAGCAGCCCCTCCACATAAGACAGGAATCCTCATATTGTTTTTTCTTGCATGCTGTACAAAATATTGCATCTGCTTTGAAGTTGAAACAAGGAGAGCTGAAAGTCCTATGGCATCAGCATTAACTTCCTGAATTTTTTCAATGATGCTTTGCAATGGTACTTGCTTGCCTAAGTCATACACTGTATATCCATTATTTATAAAAATAGTCTTTACTAGATTTTTACCTATATCGTGCACGTCTCCATAGACGGTGCACAACACTAGTTTGCCTTTACTTACTCCCTCTTGTCTAATAAGATACTTTTCTAACTCAGCAACTGCAGCTTTCATACATTCGGCTGATTTTAAGACAAAAGGCAAAATTAGCTCACCTGCCCCAAACTTGTCTCCGACCTCTTTCATGGCAGGCAGTAGAACATCATTTAAAGTCTGCACCGCGGCTTGATGATATTCTTCCTTTGATGCTCCGAGTTTTAAGTTGTCAATGTTTTCTATTTTGTTTGCTACTTTATCATTTGCTGAAACCTTGTCTGTTATTGCTTCAGTAACATCATTTTCTATCCCGTCCTTGAGTCTATTAAGAATTCTGAAATAGCACCTTTTGCTGGCATCCCATCTCTCATCAAATTGTACTCTTGTAATGGATGACCCTGAACTATTCGATTTTAAACCCTCAAAATAAGAAATAAGCTCAGGTAGGGCTTTATAATTACACTATCTAGGCCTACATTTATAGCATGATTTAAAAACACAGAATTGACTATTCTTCTTGCTTGTACGGGAAGACCAAAACTAACATTGCTCAGACCTAATGATGTGTAGCAACCGGGAATTTTTTCCTTTACTTTTCTTATGCCTTCAAGTGTATCTTTCGCCGACTGTAAGAATTCTTGCTCACCCGTTGCCAAAGTAAATGTAAGGACATCAAAAATAAATTGCCATGGCTGAAGACCATATCTTTTTCCAGTCTCAAAAAGAAGTTGTGCTGTCTCCAGCTTTTCCTCCGGCGTCTTTGCCATTCCTTTGGGTCCTATACACATCGCAATAGCAGGAACACCATATTTTACCATTAAAGGTGCGAGTGAGTGAAATCTGGTTCCATCACCTTCAAGATTAATGGAATTGATTATTGGCCTACCAGGAGTTTGTTTTAGAGCCATTTCAATTACTTTGGGATCAGTTGAATCAATGACGAGTGGCGCTTCTATCTCAAGACTTAGTCGCTTGACGAGTGTTCTCATAAATTCTAGCTCATCTGATCGTTCGGTGGTTGCTACACAGACATCAAGACAATGAGCACCGTCTTCTACCTGTGCTCTAGCTAAATTTACTAAGCCATCGAAATCATTCATCAATACCATCTCCTTGGCTTTTTTGGAACCTTGAGTATTAAGGCGTTCACCGATTATGAGAGATTGCCTTCAATGCAGAACTAATTCTTGGTGTCTTCCCCATTTTCTGCGACAATTGCTTTGATTCAAAACCTAACTAAAATCTTATCCTTATCTAACTCAGCTTTTTAGGTTATTTTCATCTAGCATTTTTCGTAACTCCGCAATATGTTCAGGATTAGTTCCACAACAACCACCAATAATACGAATATTTTTATAGTTATAAATGAAATCTCTAAGTTTCTCTCTTATTTCGAATGGAGTCATTTTATATACAGCCTTACCGCCATCATTTTGAGGCATGCCTGCATTAGGCATAACTAATATCGGCAAATCATCTTGCTCGCTTAACCATCTAACACTTGGCGTCATCTCCACGGGACCCGTAGAGCAATTTAAACCAAAAACATCGATGCCCATGTCACTAACTGTAGTGTATGCAGCTTGAACATTTGTTCCAAGCAACATCTTGCCATATTGATCTAATGTAACATTAGATATCAATGGAACTTTCTTTCTTAAATTATGCATAGCATCATGACATGCACAGATGGCAAGTTTCACCTCTAGAATATCTTGGCTGGTTTCCAGCAGCAGTGCATCTACTTTTCCAAGAATCAGACCTTGTGCTTGCAGCTCGAATGCTTCTTTGATCCTATCTAGAGATATTTGTCCGAGGTCAGGATCATTTGAGCTTGGTAGATAGCCAGTCGGTCCCATGGAACCTATAACATAGCGTGGTTTATCGTCAAATTCTCTGCATACTTCTCTTCCAAGTTCAGCAGCTTTTTTATTGAGTTCACTAGTTTTATCACCATAT
>JAJNBK010000245.1 GCA_021155845.1 Nitrososphaeraceae archaeon | reverse complement strand
AGGTAAATTATTGAATGTAGAACAAAAAGGCGTAATTTCGATTATACAAGGCGAAATACCAGCATCTGAAACATTTGATCTTTCGGAGATTATGCGTGGTGGAACTGCTGGAAAAGCTATGTGGAGCACTTACTTTAAGACATGGCAACCTGTTCCTCAATCAATATTTAGAAATTTGATTGGAGAAATAAGAAAGAGAAAGGGTTTGAATCCAGAACCACCCAAACCAGATGAATTTATAGACAAAGAATAAGAACACATATAGTATTTAATTTTGGGATAATCAAATTATCTCTATCACTATATATTTATTCTGTGACAGCTCTGATATAGTGGTAATAATAATATTGGTTTGATAATAAAGCATTTTAATAAGCACTTGGCTATTTTATACGCCCTTCTTTGCGCAATTCTTCCAGTATTTTCATTATATTAACTTCATTCAGAATAAAGGAATGTTCTACTTTTCCGAATCTTTTAATAAATTTCTCGACTGTTTGCTTTTTCTTTTGATACATCCTTTTCTGCATATACGTTCATAATCTCAGGAGTTATTATACATGATTCGCATAAGTTATTTATGGAGAACTAACAGTGTTTAAAGTAAAATAATTAAATTATCCATATGCCTTTTCTATTCTTAATAGTTATAAACAATTAGATAGATCTTTTAGCTTGTATGAGAGTCGACCTTCCAAGGTACACAGAAAGATTTGGATCGATAAGTCTACATGGGGTTCAACGTGTTTATGAATTGGATTCAGGATCTAGTGATGGTAGGCCAACTTCTGAAGCTATCCGACGTATAGGAAATGAAGAGATGTCTGAAATTGAGAGAAAAATGGCTATAGTCATACCAGTTAAAGGAGAGCGTTTAAAGTTACTTGAAGGAGTGTTGAGTGGGATTCCCCATGATTGCTTGACAATTATTGTATCCAATAGTCCAAGACAACCTGTGGATAGATACAAATTAGAAAAGGAGGCTCTTGAGCAATTTAACCAATTTGCAGAAAAAAATGCGTTGATTGTACATCAGAAAGATCCCGGACTAGCAGATGCACTGAGAGAGGTTGGCTATACTAGTATATTTGGTCCAGATGATATGGTTAGAAATGGCAAGGCCGAGGGAATGATGATTGGAATGCTGTTAACAAAGATGGCAGGAAAAGAATATGTTGGATTTATCGATGCAGACAACTATGTGCCTGGAGCAGTAAACGAATATGTAAAGATTTATGCGTCAGGAATCGCGATGTCGAATACGCCATATACAATGGTTCGCGTGTCTTGGATTTATAAACCAAAAATATCAGAGACTGGTGTGTATTTTTCGAAATGGGGGAGAGTATCTGAGATAACAAATCAATATCTTAATTCGTTGATATCTTATTACACTGGCTTTGAAACCGAAGTTATGCGTACTGGAAATTCAGGAGAACATTGCATGTCAATGAAATTAGCAGAGCTTCTAACTTATTCGTCGAGCTTTTCAGTAGAAACCTATGAAATGGTAAACCTACTTGAAGAGTTTGGAGGAATTGTGCCGACTGAAAATCAGGAAGCCATGGATAAGGGAATTGAGGTAATGCAAGTAGAAACCAGAAATCCACATTTTCATGAAGAGAAAGGTGATATTCACTTAAAAGAGATGATTGATGGATCACTTGGTTGCATTTACCATAGCAAAATTTGCCACCCAAAACTAAGAGAGAAAATCGTTGAAGAACTGCGTGGAAAAGGTGTCATAGAAGAAAATCAAGAGCCATCAGTATTACAAAAAATTAATCCCTTCAAAGATATAGATATGTTACAATTCGGAAAGATTCTTCACAATAAAGCAACAAGTTTTGTTCATTCCTAACAGTTAATGAATAAGTTGGTCACATTGTTGAAGCAGATTTTTGCATAATTATATGCATTGATCCATTCTCCTCGTAACTCTTTTCGAACTCTATTTTGAAATTGTATAAATTAACAAATTCTTCCACTTTCGGTCTATAAACATGCGGAGGACCATGTAATTCCATAAGAATTGCAATATCTTTACTTTTAGATAGCACATTAGTAGCTCCTTTTAATACTTCAAATTCTGCTCCTTCTACATCGATCTTAATCCAGTTTACTTCTTCTTGCCTTATTTCATTTAATTGCAATAAATAATCTAACGTGTTAGCATTTACTTCTACAAATTTTTCTTGAGTATTTATCCAATTTGGCATTATAGTATTGTATTTGGTGAAGCCTGATTCTCCACTAGGCAAATAGAGTTTTATTTTTGTTTCTTTAGAATATGCTGCATAATTTAAAGGTGTAACATTGGTTAATTGATTTAGTTTAATATTACTATTTAACATTTCAAAATTGCTGGGATCAGCCTCAATAGCAACTACTTTTCCATTTGCACCAACTCGCTTTGAGCTTATTATTGTATAAAGACCTATATGTGCGCCAATATCTATAACTATATCTCCTTTCTTAGGAGTAAAACGTTTTATTATATCATCTTCGTGAATTGTCATAATTTTAAAATCATCTTTGTTAATCCTACAATAAAATTCGTAATCATATTTAGGTACTTTGAATTTTAATAAAGTGGAAGTGCCTGGCCTTAAAAACTTGAAAGTTAAGTAAAATTCTTAAACCTAAATAGATAATTTTTAAAAAAAACAATATACATTTATCGAATATAGTCATTCCTTCTGAATTTTTTATGAACCACAAAATCAAATTTAGCATTTATTGCATTATTTTGAAAATACAATACTTATATATTCATTCCTCAATTCCAACTACACTTATTATATTAGATAGATGTTATAGACTATAAAACACTCAAACTATATATATTATCGTCATCATGACAAATCAGTCACAAGGAAAGTTGAATTAAATGTATTTGTATTTATTAACACTTTTAAGCCATTGTACATAAGTATATTATAGTTGAACTTGATGAGTAATTTGCTTATCTATAAGATAGGAATTCGATTTTAGAATTCAGAGGGATATAATATGTGTGGAATAGCAGGTATATTAAGCAAAAGAAATGAAAATGTTGTACCTCTAGTCGGAACAATGCTTTCTTGCATGACAAATCGTGGTCCTGACGGCGCAGGAATAGCAGTCGCTGACTCTATCATACAATCAGATTCTCTTGCAAGTTTAGAATATCATGAGCTTTCTGGTAATAATGCTTTAGGTCATGTAAGGCTCGCGATCGTAGGCGGTACTCATGGACAGCAACCTTTCCATAGCTGCAATGGAAAGTTTACTCTAGAGCACAACGGAGAAATTTACAACTATAAGAAAATTCGGCGAAGGTTAATGAAACATCATCAATTTGTTACTCAGACAGACAGCGAAGTTATTGTCCATTTGTTAGAAGATCATTTTAACAAGAATAATGATTTATTATATGCAATTAGAAAGACTGTTGCTGAACTTGATGGTGTTTATGCTTTGGTTATCAAGGATGAAGAGACAGAAAACATAGCTTTGGTTAGAGATAAAATGGGTGTAAGACAAATTTACTTTGGGGAAAATAATCATTTTATTGCATTTGCGTCTGAACGTAAAGCGTTATGGAAAGTGGGAATAAAAGAACCTACAAACAGGGTATTACCAGGTCATGCAATAATTATCAAATCGGATGGTTTAATACAAAATTTCAAAGTATCCCGTTCTCCAGTACATTCAAAGAAAATAATCTACAAAACAATGGATTTGGCTGTTAATGCATATGAAAAAGTATTACTTGCATCCATGAAAAAGCGTACGCAGGATTTTGATAGAGTCGGAATAATATTCTCAGGTGGTATTGATAGTGTAATTATCGCCTGGCTTGCAAAGAAAATGGTACGGGATGTTATTTGTTATACTGGTGGAATTCAGGGTTCTAGCGATATTGCATTTGCAAGACTGATAGCAAAGAGACTCAATCTTAAACTAAGAGTCAATGAACTTACTCAGAATGAAGTAGAAGAGATGATTCCAGAGGTTATTAATACAATAGAAGACACAAATGCTGGACAGATAGAGGTTGCAATTCCTGTATACGCTGCAGTAAAGCTTGCACATGAGGATGGAATTAATGTAATGTTCTCAGGGCAGGCAGCAGATGAACTTTTCGGAGGATATTCTTGGTATACAAAGGTAGTTGAAAAGGAAGGATACGAGAAATTACGTGAGCATATGACCGAAGACATGCTTTTACTGTACAGAGAAACTTTAGAGAGAGAAGATAAAATCACTATGGCACACAGCATAGAGATGCGTGAGCCCTTTCTTGACTTGAAAGTAATTGCATTTTCAATGCAGACTGATATGAAACTGAATGTAAAAGGTTCAGCCGATGCCTTTGGCAAGCATGTACACAGAAAACTTGCCCAGAAACTAGGTATTCCAAGAAATATTGCGTATCGTGTAAAGGAAGCAGCACAGCACGGATCAGGTATGCATGACGTATTTAATGCAATAGCAAGAAAACACGGATTTGATGAATCCACTATTTCTAAACAATACCTCAATGCGCTCCAATCACGCCAAAAAATAGGTAGCTCACAGAGATATGGTTATCTATTTGAAAATGAGAAAATGTGGATTGCAGAGCCACATGTGCAAATGTATTTAGACAGTATTTCAAAAACACTACCAATATTAGAACAAGATTTAGTGACAAATCTAAGAAAAGAAAAGAAAGGCTATTAGGCTAGCTTGCAGCTATATCTACTTCTAATTCCACGGCCTATAAGAAATGGTGCAAGTATCAAAGATGGTATGCTTATTAAAATGAAAAGGGTTTGGAATGGAGCAAGAACAGCCATGGTTGTTCCTACACTATAACCTAAGAGCATAGAAAACAAACTGCCGGCACAGGTCGGACAGCCTACAAACAGTCCACTGATCGCCCCTATACTTCCTACAGAAGACACCCTTTTAGTATTCTGCGCTTTCTCTAAGTTGAATGCGTAGAGAGTTAAAGAAATATTGAATCCGACCATAACAGATACAGTTACTGCTAGGATAATATTGATTGGTATAATCATGATTAGAAAGTGATCTGTAGGAAACACAGTCAGCATAGGAACATAACCTGGCATATTGCAACATGGAATAACATTAACAGATGGAACAGTAATTCCTTGTTCAGAAAATGATATATCATATCTATAAATGAATATTTGAGACAGAAATCCAAAAAAAATGCCATATATAATTGCAAATATTGCCATCACTTTCCAATATTTATTGTCTAAAAATGCTGCTGTTATATAGAA
>JAJNBK010000244.1 GCA_021155845.1 Nitrososphaeraceae archaeon | reverse complement strand
AAGAACCTTTACTGCCATGTCTACTGACAACGCTAATCTACCTACATGTAAGGCATAATATAGGTATATATTAAAATTTCACTATTTGCAATGGCTCTGTTAAGTTAACATCCATCAAATATCATAAAAAATCATGAACTTAATCCTTTTCACACACATATGCAAAAGAGTACAAATAATTTCAACTAACTATTGATGACATGTTGTTTTTTATCCCATCCTTTTTTTGAATAAGATAGGAAATAGTAGTCATCATCACCAAAACATACTCAGTCCTATCTTTTAGTTATTGGAGATAAATTTGTATCATATTCTTCAATTTGTTATCATCTATGATATATGCTTGAATATTAGCCTTCTACAAAATCAAATATATATATATACATACATACACATACAAATATATATCTATATTTTATATTATTTTGTTATCTTCTTTGCATTCTAATGTATCGTTGTTAGTCAGTTTCTAGTTCGTGTATAGTCTGAACAAGATTTCTAACTATTTCCTCAAGTAATTTATGTCCTTTATTTGCGGTGGCATTCCTTGGATCTCCCCAAACTCCGTTTCCAGTTATCTTTGGAAAAGAGCCAGGAGTATTTGTCATACTTGAATATGCTACTTTTGATTTTGAGAGATTATTGTAATTAGCTTTTGCCATGTCCATTCTGACCAATTCAGGAGCAATGGCAAGCACAAGTGATGTTTCAACATCCCCTGCATGATCAAATTCACTTTGCATCAACTGCCAATAATTGATTGAATGTATGCTGATGTCGTTGGGTATTTTTCCATACAAATTCTGGGCGATATACTGTAGCACTCCTGAATTACCGTGGTGACCATTTATTAGCACGATATTCTTCATACCATTTTCGACAAGTGAACAACAAATATCAGATAGAATTCGCGATAGAGTGGAGTTGTGCACTGAAATGTTAAACATAGGTCTATGTTCATAAGATACTCCAAATAAAATTGGTGGTAGGACAAAAGATGGAATCTGTTCTGCAACTAATCTTGAAATATTTTCTGCAATTAAAGAATCTGTAGAAACAGGTAGATGCTCTCCATGTTGCTCCAGTGATCCTACGGGAATTATCGCTCGCTGAACCGTGTTAATTATATTGCAAAATTCGCCGTGGGTTATCCTGTATATAGAAACAGACATCTCTAAAATCAGGCAGTCATACAAGTTTATGAACTTTACAACATTTCAATTAATGGTCTCTCTATAGAGAGATGCTACTTATGACGGTATTCACAAACTGATAATGATACGGATGCCAATTTGCTCGATCATACTACTGATGATGTCATTGTAGTGACATGTGTGACTCTACTACTAATGGCATTCTGCTGCGTATATTCAAGATGTATCCACACATATTGTTGTATATGGTTTTGATGTTAAAACTTTTGTATTTGCTGTCTTATTTATATGAATTATGTAAATTATTTGGTAGCCTAAGAATAGCTGATGCTTTAACATCAACACTAAAAATCAGTATTATTATATGGATTAATGAAGTTCTAGATCGAACCGCCTGGGAAAACTTCTGTTGCATCTTCTGCGTTACTACCCTTAACATGATCTTCAAGAGTGCAACATTCACATTTTGCATCTGAGCATTGTTGTGAAAATTCGTGATCACATCCTCTGCAACTACAAACCAGGTCTGATGTATCATTGGACATTGTCTTTATTTAAATAATAAATCATTGAGTATAAATGTATCATAAATATTTTCTTGGGTGGATAATGCAATATAAACAAACTCAGGCTATGTTTAATCTGTTCATGTTACGTATTGCTAAATAAATAATATATGATATCCTGAATATGCTACTAGGAACGTACGAAAAAAACAGACAGAAAAGGGCCATCAATTTCATACAATACAACAATAATGATATAATTAGGAAGAGAGTAATAGAATAGAGTTCACACTGAACAAAGTTCGAATTATCTTTACGTTGGTAAATCCAGAACATGGATCAGTCTGTAATAATTAAATGAGGACACCATACAAGTAGCAAACAGCAACAATAGGAGTCTAAAGTATAGATTTGAATGAGTGCCTCATACTAAATTTTTAGAAATAAGTAGTCGAGAAATTTGTTGATTCTGCACTATACCTTAGATTATAGAATTTATATATTGTCCTTCCTCTAAGTTGACTATAAAAGGGCTGCTACTAAATCTTCAATGGTGTTAAGAATTTTTACTTGCTTTCTCCCAATACATAAGCAGTAACTGCAATACTATGGGGGGGGACATCAGAATATAAAATCGACCAAAGAGCAATAACAATAATAATAATTGGTGATGTCCGTGTCATTATACTATTGTCATGACAAATGAATAACTCAAAGATTTATTGTAACTATATTTGCAAGGGAATACCTTATTTACTTTCATTACACAATTGAAACTCGATACATTCCTTCTCATACTTTCTTGCTTTTACCTGCTTGGTTTTGCTTCTTCTTCCATAATATGTACTCTTCCCCAGTACACTTCAAGTCTTTCTTCAAGATATAATTTCAAAGCGGCAAGGAGTGTTGAGGCTTCTAATGCCTGTCCTTTCTTTTTAATAGTTTCAAGTGTATCTGACTGCAAAACTTTGAAAGATTCCTGGCATATTATTGGACCTTGATCTAGATCTTCAGTGACAAAATGTGCGGTGCAGCCAACAATCTTTGCTCCTCTTTCAAATGCCTGGACATATGCATATGCTCCAGGGAATGCAGGTAAAAGTGATGGATGGATATTGATAACCCGATTAGGATATCTCCATACAAAGTTAGGAGTTAATATGCGCATATATCTTGCCAAGACTATAAGATCAATATTGTATTGTTCGTTTAATTGTAGAATCCTGCTTTCTGCTTCTATTTGATCTATATTACTCACAACATGAAATGGTATTCCAGCGTCTTCTACAATCAACTTCAAGTTGCTATCATTGCTCGCCTCTAAAATTTTCAAGAGGCAGTGATCCTCCTTGCTAACCAGAATAGCCACGTTTCGAAGCCTATTTGGCTCTTGGTAATGCACTTTAATTTCCATGTGTAATTTCTCAGATAGTTCCTTCAGACCATTGTCAAGCTCATTCATAATCACTTTTTGAAAAGATGCTTCGAGGTGCATTCCGAATAATCCTCGAACTACATTCTGATTTATTTTTTCGATATTTCCTCCATTTCTGAAAATAAAATTAGTGATATCTGCAACAACTCCTTTACGATCTTTTCCAATAACTGTGACTTCGATAAGCGTCTTTTCATAATCGTCAGTCATATCGACGATCGATAACGGCCGCCGCCGAAATAAATCTTATACTCAACTAAAGGGTTAATGCTTATATAATGATATTTCTAATTAAATAAAGTTGATTCATTTTAAGAAAACTTCTATCTATGGAGAAGTAACTATTCCTGGGGCCTAAATGATTTGTTTCTGAATAATATCGCTAAGAGTAATTTTGTTATTGGTTGATTATAGGAGCCGTCTATTATTATGAAGCAACAGAGACAAAAACAACAAAAGGCCTCAAAACCTCGAAAGAATTATGACTATAACAAGCCGATAGGAAAATGCATAGTTTGCTATTTTCTCTCAGGATGGCATTGCTATGACTGTGACAATGATTTTTGCGAGCCCCATTTCCACGATCATAAAGAACGAAACCTTTGCATAAAGGTGGTTTAATCCATATGTATATCGACGTCGTCTGCTGGTTTGATGATTCTGGTACAGAGTTATGTAAAAATTATAAAATATCATGGCTTGATTTAAAAAAAGAGATTTCAAATTTACTAAAAGAAAATGAAATATTACTTGATGAAACTATCTTTGAACCTTCGAGATCTAACACTGCCATTATACAGCCGTTGGCCGGCTCCATAAAAGTACGTGGAGATGGTTCTGCAAAAACCGATTATCGTTTGATAGAACTATTCAACACGTCCGCTATCAGACGTGCTTTCATCGCTATTGATAGAGTCACTGTTGGTGTAATATATCCTCCTCCATGTTCTCTGATAAGATAACGTATATAGATTGATAATATAAAGAAAATTTATAGTAATATATAAGCAGTAAAGTAGCTATATGACTGAAAATTTAGTTTTATTAAACTTCCTTCATGTCTTCATAATAGATTCTGCTACTTTCTTCTGAACAAAGTTGTATAAAATGTGTAATTATTTATACAAAGAAAGATTTCAACTATGACTTATCCTCACTCTTGGAGAAACGATTTGATGATCCTATCGATGAAAGCTAAATAGAATGTAAACTGATATAAGTTCATTATTCTGTTTGATAAATATCAAATCAAAATCTACTTCTTCTGCAGATGATGAATATTATAACGATAAAGATAGTAGTGATAGTCTTAGTCACGGTACCAATGATGATGATGATGGCAGTATTGAACAAGGTAGTAGTAGTAGCCGCCGCCATCGTCATCATGATCATCTCAGTTCGAGAGAGCGGATTAGACAGCACTTAGGCGCAAGAAGGATTGAATTTATTTCAACAGCTGTTATTTGTGTGATTTTTGCTGTTAGTTTTGCTCATCTTGAATACTATTATATTAAAGATCCTGCATTGCAAATCTCAAAT